>NZ_RAWQ01000019.1:0-73090 GCF_003668965.1 Corallococcus sp. AB030 | reverse complement strand
GTGGGGGAAGCTTGCCGGTGGGCGGGGGGGTCCGCATCCCTCAAGAGACAAGGAGGCGTGAAGATGGCGGACAAGAGGCTCTGGATCCTGGTGGCCAACGCGAGTCGCGCCCGGCTCTTCGCCACGGATGCGAAGGCGGAGAAGTGGGACCTCATCGAGCAGTTCCAGCATGACGAGAGCCGCACCAAGCCCGTCGAGCTGTTCAACCAGGCGGACAACCCCAACGCGGGCACGCTGCACGGCCCGGTGCCGGAGAACGACCCGAACGGCCGCAGGGAACTGGAGCACGAGCGCTTCGCCCGGGAGCTGTCCGGGCGCCTGGACAAGGGGGTGGACTCGCACGCGTTCGACCAGGTGGTCATCGCGGCGCCTCCGGCCTTCCTGGGCATGCTCCGGGGGCTGCTCAGCACGCGCGTGAGGCAGCGGGTGCGGCTGGACCTGGACGCGGACTACTCCAGCCTGCCCGCGAGGGACCTGCCTGACCGGGTGCCGGTGCTGTAGGCGGCCAGCCGGACAGGGGGTTCGGGGCCCGGGTTCTGGTATAGGAATCCGGGTCCTCTCCTTCGCGCCGGCGTGCCATGCCTTCTTTCATCCTGCCGTCCCTGACGCTGCGTGGGCGGCTGCTGCTGTACATGACCCTGGTGTCGTGCGTGCCGCTCCTGGCGCTGACCGGCATGCAGGACAAGCTGATGCGCCAGCAGACGGAGGCGCAGATAGACACCTCCCTGCGCATGGAGGCGGAAGGGTTCAAGGACCTGCTGGAGTCCACCCTGGCGGAGCGCGAGGCGAGCGCCCACAGCTGGGCGGAGGATCCGGTCCTGCGCCAGGCGCTGCGCACGAAGGACCCCACCGCGAGCGACGCGATGCTGTCGCTCCTGCAGCGGCGCTACCTCACCCTCAACGGCATCGTGCTCTTCAGCGACGACGGCGCGGCGGTCTCCGCCAGCACGCCCGCGCTGCGCGAGGCCTACGCCGGGAGCGCGGAAGCGGTGCGCAAGGCGCCGTGGTTCCAGAAGGCGCAGGCCGGCACCACCACCGCCGAGGGCGTGGAAGCCGAAGACCCCATCTACAGCGTGCACGTGCTGCCGCTGGCGGTGCCGGTGATGGACGAGCGAGGTCAGCGGCTGGGCGTGCTGCTCGCCGCGTTCGACTGGGGACAGGTGGGAGAACTGGTGAAGCCCGCGCTCAACCGCGCCCAGCACCGCGGCCACGCCACCTTTTCGCTGGAGGTCCGGGGCGCGGACGGCCGGACGCTGTTCGACACGCGCCAGGGAGAGCACGACGACTCGGGCCGCGTGGGGGTGGTCGCGGTGAACGGCTCGGAGGTGCGCGACGTGGGGGACGGGTGGAAGTTCATCGCCCAGGTGGACCCCGCGGAGGCCTACGCGCCCCTCAACGGGATGCGCCGGCTGGTGCTGGGGCTGGCCGCCCTCTTCGTGGCGTCGGTGGGCCTGGGCTCGTGGGTGCTGGCGCGCGGCATCACCCGGCCGCTGCGCGCGCTCGGTGAGGTGGTCCGCCGCGTGGTGAAGGAGGGCGACCTCACGCAGGAGATGGAGGTGACGGCGGGGCGGGACGAGGTGGGCGAGCTCACGCAGGCCTTCGCGCAGATGATGAAGAACCTGCGCGAGACGGCGACCAGCCTCCAGGAGGGCACGCACGTCCTCAGCGAGACCGTGGCGGAGCTGAACCTCGCCTCCGAGGTCCAGGAGCGCAACGTGGCCCGCCAGGCCGCCGCGCTCCAGGAGACGCAGGTGACGGCGCAGGAAATCAAGCAGACGTCGCTCCTGGCCGCGGAGAAGGCGGAGACGGTGCTGGGCGTGGCGTCGCGCGCGGAGGAGGTGGGCCGCGCGGGCGAGGTCGCCATCCGCGACAGCCTGGGTGGCTTCCAGGGGCTGCACGAGCAGTCAGGTGAGATGGCCATGCGCATCGTGCAGCTCAACGAGCGCACGCAGCAGATTGGCGGCATCACCCAGACGGTGAAGGACCTGGCGGACCAGTCCAACATGCTCGCGCTCAACGCGGCCATCGAGGCGGTGCGCTCCGGCGAGCACGGCAAGGGCTTCAGCGTGGTGGCGCGCGAAATCCGCAACCTGGCGGACCAGTCCATCCAGGCCACGGAGAAGGTGCGCGACATCCTGGGGGACCTGGGCCACGCCATCATCTCCACGGCGAAGATGACGGAGCAGAGCCACTCCAGCGTCGCGGAAGGGCTGGAGCAGGTGCGCACCAGCGGCGAGCACCTGAAGGAGCTGGCCACCATCGTCCAGGACAACGCCGCGGCGGCGCGGCAGATCGCCGGAGCGGTGAACCAGCAGAACGCGGGCATCGCGCAGATTTTCAGCGCGGTCACGGACCTGTCCTCCATGATGACGGAGACGCAGACCAGCCTGAGGTCCACCACCGGCGCGGCGAAGCGGCTGCAGGAAGTCGCCAGCCAGATGGAAGGCGTCGCGCGCGCCTACCGCATCTGAAACAGGAGTCACCGTGTCCGCCGTGAAGGCCGTGTTGCTGGACCTGGGCAACGTGCTGGTGTTCCACGACAACGCGCTGCTCTTCGCGAGGCTCGCGGCGCGGGCGGGGTTGGAGCCGCAGGAGGCCGCGAGGCGGCTCACCGGCGCGGGCTGGACGGCGGCGAACCGGGGCCTTCTGGACGCGGAGGGCATCCGCCAGGACGTCTGCGGCGCGCTGGGCGTGGACCTGCCCATGGAGGAGTTCGCGCCCCTGTGGAGCAGCCACTTCAAGGTGCACGACGCGGTGCTGCCGCGAGTGGAGGGGCTGGCGGGCCGCGTGAAGTTGGTGCTGGTGTCCAACACCAACGCACTGCACGTGGCCTACCTGAAGCCGCTCTTGCCCGTGCTCCAGCGCTTCGACGCGCTGGTGATGAGCTGCGAGGTCGGGCACGTGAAGCCGGAGCCGGCCATCTACCAGCTCGCGCTCCAGAAGGCGGGCTGCGCGCCGCAAGAGGCCGCCTTCTTCGACGACCTGCCGGAGTTCGTGGACGCGGCCCGCGCGCTGGGACTGCGCGGGTACGTCTTCACGGATGCCCCTGCGTTCGACGCGCAGCTGAAGTCGCTGGGGCTGTGAGCTACCGGTAGCGCGCGAGCGGCGGCTCGCCGTGGGCGGCCTCCGTCCACCTGAGCATCGCGGGCAGGCCCAGCACCGCGTCGCGGTACGCGGCGGTCTCCGGGCGGAACGGGATGCCGTAGGTGACGAAGCGGGTGATGACGGGCGCGAAGAACGCGTCCGCGATGGAGAAGGCGCCGAAGAGGAAGGGCCCGCCCTTGCCATAGCGCTCGCGGCAGCCCGCCCACAGCGCCTGGACGCGCGCGATGTCCGCGTGCACGCCCGGCGCGTCCACCCCCGGCACCGTCTTGCGAGCGGTGAGGTCCATGGGGAGGTTCGTGCGCAGCGCCTGGAAGCCCGAGTGCATCTCCGACGTCACCGACCGCGCCATCGCGCGCATCGCGCTGTCCGCGGGCCACAGCTTCGCTTCCGGGAAGGCCTCCGCCAGGTACTCGCAGATGGACAGTGAATCCCACACCACCGTGTCGCCGTGCTTGAGCACCGGCACCCGGCCGCTGGGCGAATGCAGCGCGATGAGTGCCGCCGTCTCCGGCGTGTCCAGCGGCACCAGCACCTCCCGGAACGGCTGGCCGGTGTGGGCCAGGGCCAGGTAGGGGCGCAGCGACCACGAGGAGTAGTTCTTGGAACCAACAACCAGGGTGAGCTCGGACATGGCGCGGCACCATACCGCCGCGCGTCCGGCAGTCAGCTTCAACCGTCCGCGCGCGCGCGCTTACGGCCCAGCAGTGAACGCACGCGCGACATGAGCGCCCGCTCGCCGCGGCCCTCCACCGGCGAGTCGATGCGGAACACCGCCACCGGCAGCCGGATGTTCTTCAATTCGTTGCGGCCCAGCTTCACCGGAGGCGCCTTCAGCCGTCCCTCCAGCTGCGCGGCCACCGTCTCACTGACGTAGACGGTGCCCGGACGCGCCAGGGACTCGATGCGGGCCGCCAGGTTGACGCCCTCGCCGAAGATGTCGCCGTCGCGGTGCACCACCATGCCCAGGTGCGCGCCCGCGCGGACGGACATCCGACGCTCGGTGGGGACGGCGCGGTTGCGAGCATCCACGGCGTCGCGCCACTCCAGCGCGAAGGCCACCGCGGGCGGGCCCGACTCGAACTCCAGGAGGAAGCCGCCCTCCTCCATCCGCTTCACCTCGCGGCCACCGTGCCGCGCGAGCAGCCCGCGCACCAGTTGGCCCTGCTCTTCATGCAGCGCTTGTTGTAGCGACTCATCCCGCCAGCGTTGACCTGCAGGGGCCTCCATGTCCGTGAACATGATGGCCGACATCGTCCGGGGCTCCGGGGCCTCCACCACCATCGTGCATCCTCCCTCCCCCCGGCGTGAGACGACCGAGATGCTACCGCACGTCGGGCGCCGACTCCCAACCACCCCGGGAAGGCGCCCGGACGGAGACGTTCCGGGGAACGCAACCGTGCGAAGACAGAGGCGGATCCAGGTCCGCATCCCCAAGGTAGCGACTTCCTGACGCGACGCACCAAGCACCCGTGAGGTTCTGGACCGGGGCTGTCGTGCACCCGACGCGTCGCGGTGGGAGACGTCCAGTGCGAGTCAGGTGACGGGGGCGAGCCACGTCCGCGCACGGCCATGGGGGCCCGCGGGCGATGATCCACTCAGACGAGAAGGTCCGGCAGATGGCGCGCTCGCTGCTGCCGTCGAAGAACCGGGAGGCCGCGCGCACCGCGCGCAAGCACATCCACCGCGCGGCCCGCAAGGAGGCCCGTCAGGAGCTGGCGGTGTGGATGAAGTCCGGGGACATGGAGCACGACCTGCCGCCCTTCGCGCCGTGGGAGCGCAAGGAGATCAGCGGGGAAGTGCGGTGGCGGCGCGGCGGCGACAAGGTGATGCCGTTCATCCGCTGGGCCACCGCTCGCACGCGTGAGCTGCGCAGGGAGGATCGCCTGAGCCACGTGCGGAGCCTGCTGCCCCCGGGCGTCATCGGCGAGCACGCGCTCGGCCACGTGGAGCACACGACCGCGTTCCGAGACCCTACCGAAGTCGAGTGGCGCGTTCTCCAATGGTCGCGCTCCGGACGCAAGGTGCACCGGATGGAGCGGGGGGAGATGGCCCAACTGCTGCGCGCGCTCCTCGCGGCGCCGGATGGCCACGCCACCTTCAACCGCTTCCTGCGCGAGCGACACACGTGGACACGGACCGTGAACGCCCAGGTCCCCGAGAACCGCAAGCTCGCGACGCTGCTGAAGCACCGCCCGCTGCTTGGCGTGCATGACGTGCTCCCCTTCCTGGACACGCTGGAACCCGCTGCGTGGGATCCGTACTTCAGGTGGGGCACCCTGACACCGCCGCTGCACTGGGCGCGCCTGTTCCTCCAGCGCTTCAAGGAACACCGCGGCTGCATCCCCTCCGTGCTGGCCGCGCTGGAAGCCGAAGGACTGATGGAGCGTGCCGTCCCACCAGCGCATCCACGAGAGTCCCCCGCGCGATGATCCACTCGGACGAGAAGGTCCGGCAGATGGCGCGCTCGCTGCTGCCGTCCACGGCCCGGCGACAGGCGCGCAAGGAGCGGACGGTCACGAACCGCGCCGCCCGCCGCGAAGCCCGGCTGGCAATCGTGGCGTGGCTCCGCACCGGCGACCTGGACGCGGACGAGCCCGCGGAGGTCCCCTGGCGCAAGCACGAGATCGAGTTGATGGTGCTGGACCGGCGGAGGGCGGACAAGGTGAACCCCTTCGTCCGCTGGGCCGCCGCCCGCGTGCGCCGCATGCTCCATGATGCCCGCGAGGGCTACGTGCGCGGCATCCTGCCCAAGGGCGTCATCGGTAGGCACGCGTGGTCCCACCTGGAGCACACGCCCGCGTTCGAAGACCCCGTGAAGCGCGAAGCACGCGCGCATCACTGGAAGCACCGGGAGCAGTTGGCCCGCAAGCGGGAACGCGATGAGGTGGCCTCGCTGCTGCGTGAGATCCTCGCCGCACCGGACGGCCACGCCACCTTCAACCAGTACCTGCGCGAGCACGCCACCTGGCGGCGCTCACCGTCCCCCAAGAAGGGATGGATTCCACGCACGCCCCCACTGCCTCACCGTCCGCTGCGCGGCTTGCACGACGTGAATGCCTTCGTGGACTCCCTCAAGCTTGATGGCCGGAGCGCGTACTGCTTCTCCGCGGAGACGATGGACGCGCCGGTGCGCTGGGTGCGCATCTTCCTGGAACGGTCCAAGGCGAACCTGGGAGACATCCCGGCCACGCTGGCCGCGCTGCGGGCGGAGGGATGGATGTCCCCCCGCCCCCTCGGGCAGCCCTGCTTCAGCGAGCCGGAGCCGCGGACGCCGCCTGCGCGCCCTTCAGCTCATTGACGACGCGGGTGGCACCGTAGACGTGCTCCAGCGCGGCCATGATGCCGTCGCCGTGCACCGCCACCGCGCGGTTCGTCTCCGGCACGTAGAGGTAGCGGCCTCCCAGCGACGGGAGGTTGCCGTCGAAGATGAGCCCCACCACCTGCCCGTCCCGGTTCACCACCGGAGAGCCGGAGTTGCCGCCGATGATGTCGTGGGTCGTCGCCATGTCCAGCGGCGTCGCGTCCGGCACCTTCCCCTTCGCCTTCACCCACGGCGCCGGCAGCTTGAAAGGCTCCTTGCCCGTGTCGCGCCCGTAAGCACCCCCGAACGTGGTCAGCGCCGGCACGGCCTTGCCGTTGTCCTCCCAGCCCTTCACCTGCCCGTAGTTGAGCCGCAGCGTGAACGTCGCGTCCGGAGCGCCCGCCGTGCCGTTCACCAGCAGGTACGCCTTCGCCAGCCGCTCGCCGTTGCGCTTGAGCACCGCCTCCACCGTGTCCTCGTAGCGCTTGCGCGACGCGCGCGTCTCCGCGTCCACCTTGCGCGCCAGGACGATCATCGGATCCTTCGACGCGTCCACCGCCGCCTTGCCGCCCTCCAGCAGCGCCTTGCGCACCTTCACGTCTCCCAGCTTGGAGCCCTTCACCAGCGCCTTCGCCAGGTCCGCCGGGGCCTCCTTCTCCAGCACCAGGCGCACGAACGGATCATCCGCGCCCAGCGTCTCGCGCAGCTTGTTGAAGCCGAACGTCAGCGTCAGCGTCTCCAGCTCCGCCGGGATGGGTGCCTCCCGCAGCAGCCGCTGCTTCAGCGCCGGCAGCTGGCCGTCGGTGTACTCGCGCAGGCGCTCCGCGTTGGCCTTGGGCAGCTCATCCGCCGCGCGCACCAGCGCCTGGGCGTAGGAGAACAGGTCCGAGCGGAACGCATCCCCCGCGCCCTTCATGCGGTGGTCGTTCGTCATCCGGCGCCACGCGTCCAGCGCCTGCGCCGTCTCCTCCCACATGCCCTGCGTCAGCGCCTTGGCCTGGGGGTTCGCGTCGATGCGCTTGCGCAGCTCCGCCTCCTCCTGCCGCTTGCGCGCGAGGACCGCGGGGTCCGCCAGCGTCTCCTGCCGGCCCTTCAGCGCCTTCAGTCCGTTCTCCACGCCGCGCAGGCTGGAGCGCGCCACGCGGAAGCGCTCCGGCGACGCGCTGGTGAACTCGCGCAGCGCGCCCCGCATCTCCGACAACTGGAGCAGCGTCTGGGGCAGCGCCACGTCACGCTGGAACTCCAGTTCCGCCACCGTGCTCTTGCGCTCCGTGCCGCCCGGGTGGCCGGAGACGAAGACGAGGTCCCCCTCCTTCGCGCCCTCCTTGGCCCACGGCAGGAAGTCCGGGCTCTTGGCCGGCGCGTCGTCCTGCCACACGCGCACGAAGGACACGTCGTAGCCGTAGCGCGGGAAGTTGAAGTTGTCCGCGTCCCCGCCGAACGCCGCCATGGAGAACTCCGGCGCGAAGACGAGCCGCACGTCCTGGAAGCGGCGGTACTTGTAGAGCTGGTACTTGCCGCCGTTGTAGAGCGTGACCACGTCACACCGCACGTCCGCGCCGGTGGTGCACGCGGCCTCCACCGCGGCCATCTCCTTCTTGAGCGCGGTGTTGAAGGCGGCGCCGGTCAGGCTCTTCGTCGCCGCGTTCATCCGCTCGGTGACGTCCGTCATCTCCACCAGCTGGTTGGCTTCGACCTTGGGACAGCGCCGCTCCTCCTTCGCCGTCTTCGCCTGGAAGCCCTTCGCCAGCAGGTCGTCCTTCGCGGTCGTCAGCTCTTCGATACAGCTGCGCACGCAGTGGTGGTTCGTCATCACCAGGCCGTCCGGCGACACGAAGCTGGCGGAGCAACCACCCGCGAGCCGCACGGAGCCCAGGCGCACCTTGTCCAGCCACGCCTGGGTCGGCTCGAAGCCGTAGGCCTTCTTCACCTGCGCGGCGGGAAAGGCATCGTAGGTCCACATGCCCTCTTCCGCCGCGGCGGGGAGGGACGACAGCAGGCCAAGCGCGAGCAGTCTGCGGTACACGGGGAGTCTTCCTTCGTGGGTAGGGGAAACGGGCGACCGTTTTGTCAATGCGTCCGGGCGCGCGTCAACCCCGTGGGACGCCGGGTATTCCAAGCCCATCCGGGGAGCGTGGGGTATGCTGGGCGACCCATGTCCGTGAAGCACCACGTCTACCTCGTCCCTGGTTTCTTCGGCTTCACCAACCTGGGCGAGCTCCTCTACTTCGGCCACGCGTACGAGTTCCTGAAACAGGACCTCGCCCGCCGGGGAATCGACGCGGAGGTGGTGACGATCGTCTCGCACCCCACTGCCTCCATCCGCCAGCGCACCGCGGACCTGCTCAAGGCCGTGAGCGAGACAGCCTCCGGGGACGACGGCCCCATCCACCTGGTGGGCCACTCCACCGGCGGACTGGACGCCCGGCTGTTCGTCTCCCCTGGCGCGCAGGTGTCGGACGCGCTGGAGCTGGAGCCCTTCGCACGCCGCGTGCGCTCCGTGGTGACGCTGTCCGCGCCCCACGCGGGCACGCCCCTGGCCACGTTCTTCCTGGGCCTCTTCGGCCAGCAGCTCCTGAAGCTGTTGTCGCTGTTCACCATGTACGTGCTGCGCTTTGGCCGGCTGCCCCTGAGCGTGGTGTTCCGCTTCGGGCACCTGATGGCGCGGGCGGATGATCAGCTGGGGTGGAAGGCCACGCTGCTGGACCAGCTCTTCGACCAGCTGTTGGGCGACTTCTCCAGCGAGCGGCGCGACGCGGTGACGAAGTTCCTGTGGGACGTGGGCCGTGACACGTCGCTCATCCCCCAGCTCACGCCGGAGGGCATCGACCTGTTCAACGGCGGCACGCATGACCGGCCCGGCGTGCGCTACGGCTCCGTGGTGACGCAGGCCCGGCCGCCGTCCCTGCGCACGCGGCTGGCCGCAGGCCTGGACCCGTACGCGCAGCTCACGCACACCATCTACGCGTTCGTGTACGGTAAGACGCAGAAGATGCCGCTCACGCAGCTGCCCCTGCACACGCCCGCGCAGACAGCGGCGCTGGTGCAAGCCTACGGCGCCATGCCCGGCCCCACCGCGTGTGACGGCATCGTGCCCACGCGCTCACAGGTGTACGGCCGCGTGCTGGCGGCGGTGCGCGCGGACCACCTGGATGCCATTGGCCACTTCGACCAGCCGGCGCACCAGCCCCCGCACGTGGACTGGCTCATCTCCGGCTCCGGCTTCCGCCGCCCCCAGTTCGAGGCGATGTGGAAGACCATTGGCGACTTCCTCATGGAAGAGGAAGCGCCGCGCTAGCTTCTTCGCCTCGCTTCACCGCCCTGGAGCCGCGCCATGAAGACCCTTCGCTTGTGGTCCGCCTGTCTCACGCTCACCGCCTGTGCCAGCACGAGCACCGCCTCGCGCACATCCCCGGAGGCCGCGCCCGGCGTGAAGCTCTACGCCATCCACTGCGGCCGCGTGGAGCTTGGCGACTCCGGCTTCATGGCGGACGACGGTTCGATGAAGGGCGTGCCCGCCGAGACCGTCGTTCCGTGCTACCTGATCCGCCATCCGAAGGGAGACCTGCTCTGGGACAGCGGCCTCTCCGAGAGCATCGCGGACATGCCGGACGGCATGCGTCCGCAGGGCCAGCCCGTGCACTTCGAGGTGAAGAAGAAGCTCACCACCTCGCTCGGCGAATTGGGACTGGCACCGGCCGACATCGAGTTCGTGTCGTTCTCCCACCTGCACTTCGACCACGCAGGCAACGCCAACCTGTTCGCGGGCTCGACGTGGCTCGTGGACGCGGAGGAGCGCGACAGCGCCTTCTCCGAACAGGCCCACCGGCGCGGGGAGGTCCCCCACTACAGCGCCCTGGAGCAGGCGAAGACCGTGCGCATCGAGGGCGACGCCCCCTACGACGTGTTCGGCGACGGCACCGTCTCCATCCACCAGGCGCCCGGGCACACGCCCGGCCATACCGTGCTGCTGGTGAAGACGGCGAAGTCCGGCGCCGTCCTGCTCACCGGCGACCTGTGGCCGCTGCGCGAGTCCCGCGAGCGGCAGCTGGTGCCAGTCTACAACGCCAGCCGCGAACAGACGCTGGAGTCCATGAAGCGCGTGGAGGCGCTGGCGAAGGACACCCACGCACGGGTCATCCGCGAGCACGTGCCCGAGGACTTCGCCGCGCTGCCCGCGTTCCCCGCGCCGCTGGAGTAGGCCCTACCCGCGCTTGAACACAGCCAGGAAGCGCGATTCGGCGACGCACTGGCCGTCGGTGCCCAGGAGGCGCACGGGAATCCACGCCTCCGCCTTGTCGCCCGTCGCGCGCAGCTCCGACGCGAGCTTCTGAAGCAGCTCATCCCCCGGCTCACATACCGCGCTCACCGCCGTCTTCGCCTTCGCGTGGAAGGCGACCTCCATGCGGTTGACCAGCATCTTGTATTGGCCAGGCGGGAAGCGGCGGAAGAGCATCACGCCCATCGTCAGCTCCATCACCGTCACCTGGGCGCCCAGGTACACGCTGCCCACGTGGTTCTTCGTCTTGCGGTTCAGCGGCACCGTCGCCTTCACGCGCGCGTCCGTCACCTCGTCCACGCGGTAGCCCATGGCCGCCGCCAACGGGACGATGTTCTTCACCGCCAACGTCGTCAGCGCGTTCGCCGCGCCCGGCGACACCTGCCGCACCTTCTCCACCATCTCCAACGCGAACATCCGGTCCTCCACCCTTCCCTGCTGACGTCCCGCGCGCATCCTAGCCACCCGGCGCTTCCGGCATAGAGTCCGCGGACCTATGGGTGATAGCGCGGACGTGGTCGTCATCGGCGCGGGCGTCGCGGGACTCACCGCGGCCCGGGACATCGCTCGCACCGGCGCCACCGTCGCCGTGCTGGAGGCACGAGACCGCGTGGGCGGACGCACCCTCACCCGCGAGCTGGGTGGAGGGCTCGTGGACATGGGCGGCCAGTGGGTGGGCCCCAAGCAGCGCCACGTGCTCAAGCTCGCGGACGGCCTGGGCCTCCAGCGCTTCCCCCAGCACCACCAGGGCACCAAGGTGCTGGAGCTGCGCGGCGAGCGCCGCACGTACCAGGGCAAGGTCCCGTCCCTGCCCCTCCTGTCGCTGTTGGATTTGCAGCGCATCGTCTGGAAGCTGGATGGACTGGCGAAGCGCGTCCCCCGGGAGCAGCCCTCCGCCGCGCCGAAGGCCGCCGAGTGGGACGCCCTCACCCTGGAGGACTGGAAGCAGCGCCACGTGCCCACCTGGGGCGCCCGCGCCGCGCTGGACATCGCCACCCGCGCGGTGTTCGCGGCGGAGCCTTCCGAGTTGTCCTTCCTGCACTTCCTCTCCTACGTGCACTCCAACGGCGGCCTCATGCCGCTCACCGAAATCGAGGGCGGCGCCCAGGCGGAGCGCTTCGTGGACGGCGCGCAATCCCTCTCACGACGGCTGGCGGAAGGACTGCCCGAGGGCCGCGTCGTCCTCTCCGCGCCCGTGAAGGCCCTGCTCCAGGACGCTCGCGGCGTCACCGCCACCACGGAGGATGGCCGGACCTTCCGCGCTCGCTACGCGGTGGTGGCCACTCCGCCCGCGCTCGCGGAGCGCATCGACTTTGGCGCGGACCTGCCGCCGGGCCGCCGCCGCGCGCACGCGGACATCCCCATGGGCAGCGTCATCAAGGTCGTGGCCACCTACGCCACGCCCTTCTGGCGCGAAGCGGGCCTGTCCGGCGAGGCCGTCAGCGACGCGGGCCCGGTGCGCCTGTGCTTCGATGACTGCGGTCCCCACGGCCACCACCCCGCGCTCGTGGGCTTCTTCCTGGGCGACACCGCCCGCGCGTGGACCGGGCGCCCCGAGGAGGACCTCCACCGCGCGGCGCTCGCGGACTTCGCGCGCTTCTTCGGCCCCCAGGCCCTGTCGCCCGTGGCCATCGCCGCGCTGGACTGGAAGCAGGAGGCGTTCAGCACCGGCTGCTACGTGGGCCTGCCCCGCCCCGGCACCCTCACCGCCATTGGCGACGCGCTTCGGGCGCCATTTGGCCGCGTGCACTGGGCGGGCACCGAGACGGCCATCGAAGGCTGCGGCTACCTGGACGGCGCGGTGGAGTCCGGCGAGCGCGCCGCCACGGAGGTCGCCGCCCGGCTGACCGCCCCCGACGCGGGCTGATCCACGACGCCCGGCCGCCCGCCCTTCGAGCCAGCCGGGCAGCCAGGCGAAATATGCCGCGCCATGGCCAAGGGCACGGCCCATCCCCACCCTGTGGGAAGCGCCGAGACGTCATGCCGACGGCCTGCCGCGCGCACCCCACCAGCGAGGGACCAGGACCATGTACACGACCAGCCACGTGAACCTTCCCCAGGACGCGCGCGAAGAGCTCATCGACATGCTCAACACGCTGCTCGCCAACGCCATCGACCTGCACTGGCAGGTGAAGCAGGCCCACTGGAACATCCGCGGCACGCACTTCTACAGCCGCCACCTGCTCTTCGACGAAGTGGCCAAGCACGCGCGCAAGCACGCGGACTCCTACGCCGAGCGTGCGGGCGCGCTGGGCGGCTACGCCCAGGGCACCATCCGCCTGGCCACCAACAACAGCCAGCTGCCCGAGTACGACCTCCAGGCCGTGGACGGCGAGGCCCACATCCGCGCGCTGGTCGAGCGCGTGGGCCGCTACGCCGCCAGCCTCCGCGACGGCATCAACAAGTCCGACGAGGCGAACGACCCCGTCACCGCGGACATCCTCACCCAGACCCTGGGCGAGACCGAGGAGGACCTCTGGTTCCTGGAGAGCCACCTCAACGGCGACGCGCGCGCGGGCGCCACCCTGCCTCCCAAGGGCGGCAACCGCCGGGGCCGTCAGGCCGAGGACATCAGCCAGGCCTCCACCTGACGCCTGACGCCACCCGCTTCCGCCTCCCTGGCAGGTTCTCCTGCGCGGGGAAGGCGGGGAGCGTATAGAACGCGTCCCCGGATTCCAGGAGGACGCGTCCCATGGCGGCAGGGCTTCCCGAAGACCGTCTCGACGGCAAGGTGTGCCTCATCACCGGGGCTACCGGTGGCATTGGCCAGGAGACGGCCAAGGCGCTGGCGCGGCGGGGAGCCACGCTGGTGCTGTCCGGCAGGGATGAGGCCCGCACGGCGGCCACGGTCGCCGCGGTGCGCGAGGCCGCTCCCGGAGCGCAGGTGGAGACGCTGCTCGCGGACCTGTCCTCCCTCCAGTCCGTGCGCGACCTGGCGAAGGCGTTCCGCGACCGCCACCCGCGGCTGGACGTGCTCATCAACAACGCGGGCCTCATCATCGACCGGCGGCAGGTGACGGTGGACGGCTACGAGGCCACGTTCGCCACGAACCACCTGTCCCACTTCCTCCTCACCCACCTGCTGCGAGACCTGCTGGTGGCGAGCGGCCCCGCGCGCATCATCAACGTGTCCTCGGAAGGACACCGGCTGGCGTACTCGGACTTCCTGGACGACCCGCAGACGGAGAAGCGTCGCTACGACGGCATCCGCGTCTATGGCAACGCCAAGCTCAGCAACATCCTCTTCTCGCGTGGGCTGACGAAGCGGCTGGCCGGCACGCAGGTGACCGCGAATTCACTGCACCCCGGCGCGGTGCGCACGGGCTTCGGGCACAACAGCCAGGGCTTCTTCAAGCACCTCATCAAGCTGGCCTCGCCCTTCATGCTCTCCCCTGAAAAGGGCGCGAGGACGTCCATCTACCTGGCGTCGTCGCCGGAGGTGGCGGGCGTCAGCGGCGAATACTTCATCAAATGCCGCAAGGCGAAGCCGTCGTCCGCCGCCCGGGACGAAGCGCTCGCGGAGCGGCTCTGGCAGGTGAGCGAAGAGCTCACGGGAGTGAAGGCATGATCGACCTGTACACGTTCAAGACCCCCAACGGCCGCAAGATCTCCATCGCCCTGGAAGAGCTGGGCATCCCCTACAAGACGCACTCGGTGGACATCTCCAAGGGCGAGCAGTTCAAGCCCGAGTTCCTGGCCATCAATCCCAACAACAAGATTCCGGCCATCGTGGACCACGACGCGCCGGGTGGACGGCCGTTCGCCCTCTTCGAGTCCGGCGCCATCCTGCTGTACCTGGCGGAGAAGACGGGCGCGCTGATGCCAGCGGATCCGCGCGGCAAGGCGGAAGTGACGCAGTGGCTGATGTTCCAGATGAGCGGCCTGGGGCCCACCCTCGGCCAGCTCAACCACTTCGGGCGCTACGCCTCCGCGAAGATTCCCTACGCCATCGACCGCTTCGAGGCCGAGGCGAAGCGCGTCCTGGGCGTGGTGGAGCAGCAGCTGTCGTCGCGGGACTACCTGGCCACCACGTACTCCATCGCGGACATCGCCACGTACCCGTGGCTGAAGGGCTCGCGGGACTTCTTCCCGGAGCTCTTCAACAACCTGCCCAACATCCTCCAGTACCTGCACCGCGTGGGCAGCCGTCCCGCGGTCCAGCGGGGCATGCAGATTCCCTGACGTCTGTTGTTTCCATCCATGGCCTCGCTCGAACAGCTCGTCTTCGACAACAGCAACGCCCGCCTGCCCCCTGGGTTCGCCGCCCGGGTGGCCCCCGCGCCCTTCCCGGACGCGTACGTGGTGAGCGTGAACCCGGCGGCCCTGCGGCTCTTGGGATTGGACGCGGAGGAGGTCGCGCGCCCGGAGTTCGCGCGCGTGTTCGGCGGGGCCACGCCGCTGCCCGGCATGGAGCCCCTGGCCATGGTGTACGCGGGGCACCAGTTCGGCGTGTACGTGCCGCGCCTGGGAGACGGCCGCGCGCTGCTCCTGGGCGAGGCGCGCGGCCCGGACGGCGACAGATGGGACCTGCAGCTGAAGGGCGGCGGGCCCACGCCCTTCTCGCGCGGCGGTGACGGACGCGCGGTGCTGCGCTCCACCGTGCGCGAGTACCTGGCCGGAGAAGCCCTGCACGCGCTGGGCATCCCCACCACGCGGGCCCTGTGCATCCTGGGCAGCCGCACGCCGGTGTACCGCGAGGAGGTGGAGACCGGCGCCATGCTGGTGCGCCTGGCCCCGTCGCACGTGCGCTTCGGCACCTTCGAGTTCTTCCACCACACCGAGCAGCCCGGCCACGTGGCCACGCTCGCGGACCACGTCATCACCGCGCACTTCCCGCACCTCGCGGGCCAGGAGGGCCGCTACGCGCGCTTCTTCGCGGAGGTGGTGGAGCGCACCGCGGAGCTGGTGGCGCGCTGGCAGGCGGTGGGCTTCGCGCACGGCGTGATGAACACCGACAACATGTCCATCCTGGGGCTCACGCTGGACTACGGCCCCTATGGGTTCCTGGACGACTTCGACCCCGGCTTCGTCTGCAACCACTCCGACCACCAGGGCCGCTACGCGTTCGACCAGCAGCCGCGCGTCGCGCTGTGGAACCTGGCCTGCCTGGGCGAGGCGCTGCTCACGCTCATCACCGAGGACGAGGCGCGCGCCACGCTGACGCTCTTCCAGCCCACGTTCGCGCGGCACTTCCTGACGCGCATGCGAGAGAAGCTGGGCCTGACGGAGGCCCGCGACGAGGACCGCTCGCTCCTGGAGGACCTGTTCTCGCTGATGGCCGGCTCGCACGTGGACTACACGCGCTTCTTCCGCGCGCTGAACCGGTTCGACTCCAGCCCGGGTGCTCGCAACGACGCGCTTCGCGACCACTTCCTGCCGCCGGAGGGCTTCGACGGGTGGGCCGAGCGCTACCGGGCGCGGCTGGAGTCGGAAGGGAGCGTGGACGGCGAACGCCACGCGCGCCTGGACCGCGTCAACCCGAAGTACGTGCTGCGCAACTGGGTGGCGCAGCAGGCCATCGCCCGGGCACAGGAAGGCGACTTCGCGGAGGTGGACCGCGTGCTCGCGCTGGTGTCCGCGCCCTTCGACGAACACCCCGGCCAGGAGGCCTACGCGGCCTCGCCGCCGACGTGGGGACGGCACCTGGTGGTGAGCTGCAGTTCCTGACGCGCGGGCACAACGGGATGCCGGACAGGGGGGCAGGCGGGCAGGCGCCCGCGGACGGGAATCCCGTGCGCGCGGTGCCTAGCTTGGAAGGCATGATCGAACCTGCCGCTCCGCCCCGCATCGTGTTCCGAGCCCTGGGGCCTGGCCTCGTCGGCGCCGCCGCGCTCACGCTGGTGCACGAGAGCGCCCGGCGCGTGTTGAAGCACCCGCCGCGCATGGACGTGCTGGGCATGCGCTCCCTGGAGAAGGGCGTCCGCTTCTTCGGCGGCGAGCCCGCGAAGGGACGCCAGCTGCATCGCCAGACATTGGCGGGCGACGTCCTTTCCAACGGCCTCTTCTTCTCGCTCGTGGCCCTGGGACGTCCCAAGCGGCCGTACCTGCGCGGCGCCACGCTGGGCCTGCTCGCCGGCCTGGGCGCGGTGGTGCTGCCTCCGAAGCTGGGCTTGGGCCGCAAGCCGTCCCAGGCCCGCCCGTCCACGTCGCTGCTCACCGTGGCCTGGTACACGTTGGGAGGACTGGCCGCGGCGCGCGCCACACGGAAGCTGGTGGCGCGCCGTCAGCCGGAGCCGCCCCTGGGCCGGCCCCTGCATTAGCGCCGGGCGGTGACTGGAATGCGTTGCACGCGGTGGACTACAAGTCTCCGCGATGCATCACATCGACATCCCCTCCGGGGAGCTGAACGAGTTCGACCTGCCAGCCATCTGCATCGTCACGGGTGAGCGGCAGGGCGTGGTCTTCAAGCCGGTGAACTTCACCTGGTATCCGCGCTGGATTGGCTTCCTCGCCCTCCTCAACCTGCTCATCGCCATCATCGTCGCGTCCGTGATGACGAAGCGGGTGAATGGCACCCTTCCCTTCACGGAAGAGGCCTGGAGCCGGTGGAAGCGCGGACAGGTCATCATGGCCGTGTCGGTGTTGGCCGCCATCGCGCTGCTCATCCTGGCGTTCTGCCTGTTGGCATCCGACGTGCCCGAATGGCAGGGCCTGGTCGCGCTGGCATCGAGCGTGGCCATCCCCGTGCTCGCCTGGGTCTTCTTCCTGCGCGGCCGGGGACCCAAGGTGCGGCGCATCGACCCGGACAACATCTCGCTCGCCATCCCCAACGGTCCCGCCGCGCATGCCATCACGGGCCACTTCCTGGCCGGGCTGAAGTCTCCAGCACGGGATGACGGTGAGAGCCTGGACGCGAACGAAGCTCCGGCTCACGCCCTCTGCGCGCGGCACGACGACAGCGTCGCGAACCAGGTGTGCACCCGTTGCGGCGCGTTCATGTGCCCGCGCTGTGAGCACCGCGTCCGCAGGGAGTCGCTGCCGCTGTGCCCGGACTGCTGGGAGCTGCGGGGCCACACCATCGCCGTGCAGGCGAAGGCCCCCGGCCTCTCACTGGCGAACTCGGGCCTGTTCATGGGCGTCATCTCGGTGATTCCCATGTGCTACGCGGTCCACGTCGTGTCGCTGGTGCTCAACACCGTGAGCCTGGTGCGCAACCGGCATGCCGACTCGCCCCGCATCGACCGGAAGAAGGCCATCGCAGGGCTCGCGCTCACCGGCATCGGACTGTTGCTGACGCTCGGAATGCGGCTGTATTCCGGGCGCTGGTAGGCGCTCGGCGCCCCCCAAGGTTGGCGAGTGAAACCCCCTGGCACGGGGGCACTTGCCGGAGACGGAACGGCGACCCCAGCCTGAAGGTCCATGGCCACCGACTTCACCCGCCTGCCCCTGCGCGGCGCTCAGGATGCGTTGCACGTCGTCGTCGAGTCGCCCCGCGGTTCGACGGTGAAGCTGAAATACGACTCGAAGCTCCAGGCCTTCACGCTGTCCCGGCCGCTGACGCGCGGCTTCCGTTACCCATTCGACTGGGGCTTCATCCCCAGCACGAAGGGCCCGGACGGAGACCCGCTGGACGCGCTGGTGTACTGGGACGTGCCCACCTGGCCCGGCGTGGTGCTGCCCTGCCGGCCCCTGGGCGTGCTCCTGGTGGACCAGAAGCCGAAGGGCGCGACGAACGGCGAACGCGAGCGCAATGACCGCCTGCTGCTCGTCCCGGTGAACGCCACCCGCTCGGACGACCTCAATTCCTATCAGGACCTGTCCAAGCGCGAGCGCGAGGAGCTGGAGCACTTCTTCCTCGCGGTGGTGCACTTCGCGGACAAGGACGCGCGCATCCTCGGTTGGGAGGGCCCGGACGCCGCGGAGCGCATGGTTCAACAATACGCCCTCAAGGAGGACTGACCCGCCATGCCGCCTCCCACTCCCATCCGGGGCCTGGGCCCCGACACCGCGCTGGGCGACGCCGCCCGCCGCATCCTCGCCGGCCGGCTCGCCGACGTGCGCCACCCCGAATCCCAGCTGGACGACGAGCTGGGCGAGGACGGCGTGCACGACATGCGCGTGGCCACCCGCCGCCTGCGCGCCGCGCTCCAGGTGTTCCAGGCCACCGGCAAGCTCACCCGGCTGGAGACGGACGTGAAGCGCCTCCAGGACGCGCTGGGCGACGTGAGGGACCTGCACGTCCAGGACAAGTGGTTGGACACCGCCGCGAAGGGCAAGAAGGACGCGAGCAAGGCGCTGGCCGGCCTGCGCGAGTCCCACCTGTCCGGCCTGAAGTCCCGGGAGAAGAAGCTGCGCGCGGAGCTGGAGCGCTGGACGGACCACACCGTGCCGCGCCTCCTCAAGAAGGTGGACACGCTGGAGGACGCCCACCGCTTCGCCGGCAAGCGCGTGCGAAGCCACCTGCGCCAGCGACTGCGCCGAGTGGAGAAGCGCCTGGAGCGCTACGCGGACGCGCCGGACGCGGCCTCCGCCCACGCCCTGCGCAAGGATTTGAAGAAGCTGCGCTATGAGCTGGAGATCTTCCAGCCCGCCTTCCGCCGCACCGTGGGCGCGCTGCTGGAGGTCCTGGTGCCACTCCAGGACGGCCTGGGCGAGCTGCACGACGCGGACGTGCGCCTGGAGCTCTTCGAGCGCGCCGCCGCGGAGGCCCCGCCCGGCCAGCGCAAGGCCGCGCGAAAGCTGCTGCCCCAGGCCCGCGACGAGCGCGCGGAGCGCTCCGCCGAAATCGCCCGCGAGGTGCAGCGCTGGCACGCGGAGGCCATCCCCAAACGGCTGCGCAAGGCGTTGACCTGACGAACAAGGGGGAGCAAGGGCAGACGGGTCGTCTTCATGGGTGAAGCCTGACACACCCAGACAGAGCCGTCTTCCTTGTTATTTCTGATAGACCCTGGGAGCCATCTTCATCCGAGGAGTCTGTCCTTGCACCCGAATCCCTCCCGTCTCCTGGCCCTCGTGGCCGGGAGCGCGTTGTTTGTCATTCCCTCGCTGCGTCCGGCCCAGGCGGCCGACACCTGCGGCCCCGGGGACCTGTACGAGGACGTGCAGCCCGCGTTCACCGCCGCGGGGTTCGACCAACTCCAGCAGGTGACGCTCACCCCGCAGCGGACGCTGCGGTCGGTGAACCCGTTCTGGACGCCCACGTCGGTGGACTCCATCGTGTTCCCGTCGGACCAGAACGTCACCATCAGCTTCGTGTACGAAAGCGCCGGCGCGAGCCACGCGCTGGGCTACCTGTACGTGAGCGACCTGCAGGCGCGCGGCTACGTCAACGCCCAGGGCGACCTGGTGGATGGCAATGGCAACGGCATCGCGGACCTGCACGAGGACCTCTACAACCTGGCCCCGCCCTCCGGTGCCCAGGCCCGCCCGTACATCGGCGTGAGCCCCCGCTGTTCCCAGACCTTCACGTCCCGTGGCTTCACCTACCGCCAGCCGGACCTGGCGCTCAACTCGACCTGCGCTTCGGCCTTCCTCACCAACCGGGACATGACGGATGCCCGTCCCGGCCGCACCTCCTCCGCCTACAACATCATCGTCGACGTCGTCGGGAGCACCCAGCTGGGAGCGGCCGGCACCAGCTATTCGGACAACGGGCTCTTCACGCGAATCCCCAACCTGCTGGAGCCCGCCCACGCGTCCAACAACAACATGGGCATCGGCCACCTGGCCTTCCTCCTGGCTGACGACGACTCCGACAGGGAGACCTACCAGGGGCTGGGCGCCGTCGCTGACGCGACGGAGTTGAACGACGGCGTCCCCGACTACGACGTCTCCGCCTATGACGGCCATGGCCGTCCGAGGGCCTTCAACCCGGATCCCGGCATCACGACCTACGACCGCACGGTGGACCTGGGCGTCATCCCGGGCGGACAGGAGGTGGTCTTCTTCCTCGTCTCCGCCTTCGAGCCGATCCACAACACGGACGCGGGCATGGTCCATCCCTGCCTGCGCAGGGATGCCGACCTCAAATGCACGCTGCACCTGAGGACGCCCATCAACGTGTTCTTCTCCAAGGCGAAGTGGAACCTGGATCAGGACTTCATGGGCCAGAACCCCGTCGTGTCCCGGAACATGGGTTGTGATTACGACGAGGCCTGCAACCGGACCAACCCGAACTCGTCTCCGCGCGCCTGCACCCTGGCCGGTACCAGCCAGAAGTTGTGCGGGTGGTTGGATTCCGGGACCCGGACCCGCATGGGAACGTTGCCCTACGGCAACACGACCCTGCCCATGGCAGCCACCACCGTCGCCGCGCCGGGCAACCTCGTCATGCCCCACGCCGTGCTGGGCAACGTGGGCCCCGCGTCCGACCGGTGGCTCCTGGCCTTCGAGGACCTCCCGGGTGGAGGCGACCGGGACTTCAACGACGTCGTCTTCATGCTGCGCAACCAGGCGCCCACGGCCGGCCGCGTGCGCTCCACCGTGCTGAGCCCCGCGGCCCCCAGCTGCGCCATCCAACAGGTGTACATCCACAAGGACGACGCCCAGGACCCCACCTGCGCCCCTCCGGTCGCCATCCACTACGCGGTGGCCACCGACTGCCGCTTGTGCCTCGCCGGCACGTGCATTCCCAATCCCACGCCCACCTGGCATCCGGTGACGTTCGACTGGAACCGGGACGCCGTGCTCGACGTGTCCGGCACTCCCGGCCATCAGCTCTGCTGGAAGGCGGACCTGACCGCCGGGAACGGTCCGTGCCAGGCCACCATCAACAACGTGGACATCGGCTACGAATCCGGGCCTGTCAATCCCTGACAGCCAGGGATTGGCCACCGCTGGAGATGCCCGTCATCTCCATCTGATAGACCCTCGGGGCCGTCTTCACCCCGAGGAGTCTGTCCTTGCAGCCTCATCTTCTTCGCCTCCTGGCCTTCGTGGCCGGGGGGTTCCTGCTTGTCATTGCCTCACCGCGCGCGGCCCACGCGATGCCCCCCGGGGGAACCCAGCCCGGCCATGTGCTGCCGCGGCTCAACGGCTTCTCGCAGTCCTCGGCGGTCCTGCCTCCCGGCGGCACCGCGGAGGTGGGCATCCTGGCCACGGATCCCCACGGGAATCCGCTGACGTTCTCCTGGGACGCCAGCGCGGGCACCCTGGGGACGCAGGTGGACACCGGGACCTCGAGCCTCCAGACCTGGACCGCGCCGCAGTGCCTGGCGGAGGACACCACGCCGGTGGCCGTCACGGTCACCAGCAGCCATGGCCAGTCCATCTCTTCGTCGTTCGGCTTCAGCGTCGCCCAGGACCTGGCGGTGAACCGTCAGCCGCCGTTCGTGGACTCGGGCTTCGAGCTGCTGGAGAACGCTGGCGCCGCGTCCTGGCAGGAGCTGTGGTTGACCGCTCCTTTGGCCCCCAGGTCCCCGGAGCGCATCGTGTTCGCGACGGACCAGGAGCTGAGCGTCACCTTCATCGCCAAGGAATCGGAGGCCACGCACGCGTTCGGCTACGTGTACTACGACGACCTCGTCGCTCGCGGCTACGTCAACGCCCAGGGCGACCTGGTGGATGCCAACGGCAATGGCATCGCGGACCTGCACGAAGACCTCTACAACCTGGCCCCGCCCTCCGGCGTCCAGGCCCGCCCGTACATCGGCGTGAGCCCCCGCTGTAGCCGGACCTTCACGTCCGGTGGCTTCCTCTTCCGTCAGCCGGAGCTGGCGCTCAACTCGGTCTGCGCTTCGGCCTTCTTCACCAGCCAGGACCTGACGGATGCCCGTCCCGGCCGCACCTCCTCCGCCTACAACATCACCGCCGACATCGTGGGGACCGTCCCCCCCGTTCCCTCCGCGAACGCGGGCACCGGCTTCTCCGACAACGGCCTCTTCCCGCACATCCCCAACCTGCTGGAGCCCGCCCACCCCACCAACAACTTCATGGGAATGGGCTCGCTGGTCTTCCTGAGCACCGAGGACGACAGCAACCTGACCACCTATCGCGCGATGGGTCTGGTGCCGGACGCCGATGATTTCGAGGACGGCATCCCGGACTACGACGTGTCCCGGTACGACACGCGGGGCGTGGTGCGGTCCGTCAACCCGGATCCGGGCATCACCCGCAAGGACCGCACGGTGGACCTGGGGCTCATCCAGGGAGGCAAGGAGATGGTCTTCTTCCTCGTCACCGCCTTCGACGCGGCCCACTACCTGGACGACGGCACCGTCTTCCCGTGCCTGCGCAGGGACGCCAACCTCAAGTGCACGCTGCACCTGAAGACGCCCCTGTCCGTCTTCTTCTCCAAGGCGAAGTGGAACCTGGATCAGGACCCCGTGGGCCGGATGCCGACGCTGCAGCGGAACATCGGCTGCGCCTTCTCCGACCAGTGTGACCCGGACCACGCCCAGTCCTCCTCGAAGGCCTGCGCCGTGGTGGCGACCAGCCAGAAGCTGTGTGGCTGGATGGATTCGTTCGTGCTGCAGCGCATGGCGGATCCGTATTACGGGCGTCTCGTCCTTCCCAAGGAAGGCGCCACCGTCCCCGCGTCGGGCAACCTCCGCATGCCGCACGTGCTGATGACGGCGCCCACGACCCTGCCGGGCCAGTGGCTCATGGGCTTCGAGGACCTCAATGGCGGCGGCGACCGCGACTTCAACGACGCCGTCTTCCTGTTCCAGGGTCAGGCGCCCAGCGCCGCGCGCTCGAAGGTGCTGAACCCTCTGGACGCAAGCTGCGCCGTGTCCCGCGTGCGCTTCACGAAGACGGACACCGTGCCGACAGGCTGCGCCACCAGCCAGCCCGCGCCCTCCTATGCGCTGGCCACCGACTGCCAGGTGTGCGGCGACGGCGTCTGCGCATCCAACCCCACGCCCACCTGGCACCCGCTGCCGCTCATGCGCGGGGCGGACAGCGTCACCGTGGATGTCTCCGGCACGCCCGGCAACCAGCTCTGCTGGAAGGTCACCCACCCCGGTGACGCCCCCGCCTGCCTGCCCGCGGCGGTCCAGGTGAACGTGGGCTACGAACTCACGCCCGTGGCCCCCTGAGCGGGCCGCCATTTTCCGGACACCCGGCGCCCCGGTCCCCTGGTGTGGGGGCCGGGGCGTGCCCACATCCCTGCTGGATGTGATCCGCCCTGTGCCCGGGTCGGAGGGCAGGCAACCCTCCCTTGGGGGCACCCGGAAGAAGTGTCGGAACCCCTCGCTGTAAAAAGTGCCGGGTTCCGCCCTAAGCATTGGGGCCGTTTCGCGCAACGCCCTGGAATCATTGAGGTTGCCCGCCGGCTGGCATTGGCCCGTGCGTTGCTAAAGGTCTCCCCGTCGCAGCAAACGGCGGTCGCACACACCGCCCTCTTCCCCGAGAGAGACCCCCATGCAGACCTCCAGCTCCTTCTCTTCCGCCGACTCGCTCTCCACGTACCTCTCGGAGATCAACCAGTACCCGCTGCTGAACCCGCAGGATGAGCAGTCGCTGTCTCGCGCCTTCCGCGCGGGCGACCTGTCCGCGGGCCACCGCCTGGTGACGAGCAACCTGCGCTTCGTGGTGAAGGTGGCGTACGAGTACCGCTCCTACGGCCTGAAGATGTCCGACCTCATCCAGGAGGCGAACATCGGCCTGATGAAGGCGGTGCAGAAGTTCGACCCGGAGAAGGGCATCCGCCTCATCTCCTACGCGGTGTGGTGGATCCGCGCGTACATCCAGAACTACGTGCTCCGCAACTGGAGCCTGGTGAAGCTGGGCACCACGCAGGCGCAGCGCCGGCTGTTCTTCAGCCTGGCCCGCACGCGCCGCGAGCTGGAGAAGCTGGGCGCCGGCGATGGCCACATCGTCAACGCGGACGAAATCGCCAAGAAGCTGAACGTGAAGCCCACGGAAGTGCGTGAGATGGAGCAGCGCATGGGCGGCCGGGACCTGTCCCTGGACGCGCCGGTGGGCGAGGACGGCGACGCCACGCACCTGGACTTCGTGGAGTCCGATGCCGCGTCCCACGCGGACGAGGTCGCCGACCGGCAGCAGGCGGGCCTCACCCGCAACCTGGTGCAGCGCGCGCTGACGCGCCTGGATCCGCGCGAGCGCTTCATCATCGAGCAGCGCGTGATGAGCGACTCGGAGATGACCCTGAGCGAGCTGGGCGAGCACTTCGGCTTCTCCCGCGAGCGCGCCCGCCAGCTGGAGATCCGCGCCAAGGACAAGCTGAAGGCGGAGCTGGCGAACCTGATGGCCGAGGCCGGCCTGGACCAGGCCGAGCTGGCCGCGTAACGCGCGGGTAGCAACAAGGCTGCGACACGGCACGGCCCCGTCCCCTCGCGTTGGGAAGCGCGAAGGCACGGGGCCGTGGCATGTCTGGAGTCACGGTGACCGGGGCACGCCGGGCGAGGACTCGCCGCTCTCCGCCGGTGCGGGCGCGGCCGGCTGCGCGCGGGACGTCGCGTCGATGCGCAGGGCCTGCGGCTCGCCGCTGCTCGCGTCCGTGCGGTAGGAGGCGCGGACCTGCGCGCCCTCCTGGATGTCCGCGGCGCTCGCGGCCCGGCCGTCCACCTGCACCTGCGTGCCGGGGCCCACCTTCAGGCGCAGCCGCGGCTCTCCGCGCTGGCTGACCAGCACCTCCTGGGCGCTCGCGCTGAGCACGTCGCCGGAGATCTGCTGCTCCTGGGCGGGTGCCGCCCGCGAGTTCTGGGCGATGGCGGCCTGCTGGGTGGCGGCGTTCGGATTCGCGGCCTGTTGCTGCCAGGCGTCCGGGTTCGCGACGCGCTGGTTCGCGGCGGCGTTCTCGTTGGAGGCCTGCTGCTGCTGCGTGGTGAAGTTCTGCTGCGCCTGGCGCTGGGCGGCCAACGCGCTGGCCTGGGCCTGCTGGGCCACGGACTGGGCCTGCTGGGTGCGCGCCTGCGCCTGCTGCTGGCTGGCCTGGGCCTCCTGGGATTCCTTCTGGGCCTTGGCCTGGGCCTCCTGGAGCTCCTGCTGCTTGTGCTGCACGTCCTCCTGGGCGCGGGCGGCCTCGCGCTGCTGACTGGAGGCCTCCTTCTGCGCGTCACGTGCGTCGTCGAAGGCCTTCTCCGACTGGAGCTGGGCCTGCTCCACCTGCTGTCCGGGGGTGTTCTTCTCCGCGGTGTCCTGGCGGGAGCGGTCTCCGTCCTGGCAGGCGGTGGTGCCCACTACGAGTGCGGCGACTCCGGCACCCAGCCATGCTGCGCGCGATTTCATGGGGTTCTCCTGTCAAAGGGATGACAGGGCAAAGATGGCGGTGGCCCGTGGAGCGCCAAGCCATCCGTTGGCGAGCGCCCGCCCGGCCGCCCGCCCTGCGGCAGACAGTCACTTTGGGGCTACCGCGTCCGGAAGAATGGCGATAAGGGGCGCCCCCCCATGCGCGCCTGCGGACTCGACTTCGGAACCAGCAACACCGCCCTGGCCCTGCCGGACGGCACCGTGTTGCCGCTGCAGCCCCACACCCCGGAGCCCCGGCTGTTCCGCTCCGTGCTCTTCTTCGCGGAGGAGGAGCGGGAGGTCTTCACGGGCGCGGACGCCATCCAGCGCTACCTGGAGGACAACAACGGCCGGTTCATCCAGTCCGTGAAGTCCTTCCTGCACAGCTCGTCCTTCCGGGCGACGCAGGTGAAGGGGCGCACGTACACCATCGAGGACCTGGTGGCCATCCTGCTGCGCCGCGTGCGCGAGGCGGCCGGGGCGCACCTGGGCGAGCCGCCGGACGCGGTGGTGCTGGGCCGGCCCGCGGTGTTCACGCCGGATGCGGATGCGGACGCGCTGGCGGAGAAGCGGCTGCGCAAGGCGGCGGAGATCGCGGGCTTCACGCACGTGCAGTTCCTGATTGAGCCCATCGCGGCGGCGCTCGCGTACGAGGCGCGGCTGGAGAAGGACGAGCTGGTGCTGGTGGCGGACTTCGGCGCCGGCACGACGGACCTGACGTTGATGCGGCTGGGGCCGTCGCGGCGAGGGAACCTGGACCGCAGGCCGGACGTGGTGGGGTCCACGGGTGTGCGCATCGGTGGTGACCGGTTCGACGCGGAGATCATGCGGCACAAGCTGCTGCCGAAGTTCGGGGCGGGGTCCACGTACAAGGTGAAGGGCTTCAGCCACAAGCGGCTGCCCATTCCGCAGCACGTGCTGGCGAAGCTGCTCAACTGGCACGAGATGTCCTTCATCCGGGAGAAGTCCACGCAGGAGCTGCTGGAGGTGATGCTCGACACGAGCGACCACCCCGCGGAGATTCAAGCGCTCTACGACCTGGTGATGGACAACCTGGGCTACCGGCTGTTCCGGGCGATTGAAGCGACGAAGGTGAAGCTGTCGAGCGAGGACGTGGCGACCATCGACTTCGAGGACGCGCGCATCCACCTGCACGAGCCGATGACGCGGGCGGAGTTCGAGACGGCGAGCCGCACGTTGTTGGATGAACTGTCGCAGTGCACGGAAGGGCTGTTGGCGAAGCACCCGGAGGCCAGGGAGATTGACGCGGTCTTCCTGACGGGCGGTTCGTCGCAGATTCCGGCGGTGCGGGAGCTGTATGTGAAGCGCTTCGGAGAGGACCGGGTGCGCACGGCGGACGCATTCACCTCCGTGGCGGAGGGCCTGGGCCGCGCGTCCGCGTGGCTGACGGGGTGAGCCATGGCGGCACAGGCAGCACGGCGACGGTGGCTTCAAGTCGCGGCCGTGCTGTCCCTGTGCGCAGCGTGTGTCGGGCCCACGGACCGGACCTTCGTCACGGGGCGGATTTTGCCCCGGCAGATCCGTTTCGTGACTCTGAGGGAAGCAACGCCAGGAGAAGAAGGCGGTCAGCGCTCCGCCTGCATCCACATCCGGATTACTCGCGCCAACACCAGCGAGACCGTGCTGTGCAGGTTCGGCGTTGAAACGCCCCTGCGAACCCACGAAGGCGTCCTCTCACTACCGCTGGCGCAGCGCATCGCGGCGGACCGTATCAATGAGGCCTCTCAGGCAGTCTTCGGCTCCGCCACCGTCGACTCACCGCTCGGAATGCTTTGTGAGTTGATGAAGGCACAGCTGCGAACGACCTTCGAGGCGTCCCTTGCTGGAGCCCGGTTCAGGGCGCAATGCGATGAACGGGCGCCTCCGGTGCTGTTCGGACACGTGACTCTCTGACGCTGGAGCCCCCGCGCCATGCCTCCCAGCACGAATGAACTGCTGACTCTCGCTCGCCATTACTGGCCTGCTTCGTACGAGGAGTCCCTGGACGACGCCCATCCTGAACACAAGCGCCGCCAAGAACGTTGGGAGCAGGTGCGACAGCAGAATGAGCGCTGGGATGCATTCCGGCGGCAGCTGGGCATGCTGCTGCCAGACTTCACCCTGGCGGAAGCCAGCACGACCTCCCAGGCCTCCTTGCGCTGCGCCGTCTATCCCGCGAAGGGAATCCCCATGAAGCCCGTGCCCTGGGCCCTCGTGGGCTGCATGAGCATCCTGGCCCCGGTCTACACGGTGTATGGACTCACGTTCGACTACGCGGGACGCAAGCGAGGCAAGGCCCACCTGCACCTGCCGCCCTTGCCCGCGCCCATGAGCGACACCTCGCGCATCATCGCCCGGGAACTGGAGGCCCACTTCCACGTCACGCCGCTCCCGCCCGAAGTCGCAGCCCTTCCCGTCCCCGTCGCCGTGGAGTGGACGCGTCCACCCCAGACCACCCTGTTCGACGCCCTCTTCGACAGCGCCCCCACCATCGTCCCGTGAGCGGGGGCCGACTACGGGGCGCCACCGTCCAACACGGCCCCATCCAGGATTCCCGCATCCACGGACGGAGGCGCTGGCAGTGCCTCCGGTTCCGCGCCCACACTGCGCCGCAAAATCCGACCGTCGAGGCCGACCGCGTAGCGGGCGCCAGTGTCCACGCCAATGAAGGCGTCGCCACAGGAGCCTGGGACCTCGTGGATCAGGATGAAGAAGACGTCTCCCTGACGGATGACACGGTAGCGATACGCCTCCGGTCTTCCCCAGCACGGCGTGTCCTTGGACTGCTTCGGGAAGAAGTCCTCCATGGCGATCTGGACGGCCCTGAGCAGGTTGCCGTCCAGCACATACGCCTGCTCATTGCCCCCCACCTGTACTGCGGACTGCGCATGGAACGGCGGAAACGCGATGCTCCGGTCTCCCTCCCAGGCAGAGGGCTGGGCTCCCTGTCCTCGCAGGCAACCCGCCAGGAGCAGCGCTCCGACCACCACGGTGATGGCCCGACCGGCGCTCAGGGCCCCACGTCCACCGTGCGCGTCGTCCAATCCGTGCCTCCACGACCATCGCGGGCCACGACCCAGACAGTGATGCGCTCGGGCGTCTTGGCTGTCGTGTAGGTCGTCGTCGGGTCGCCGGGCTTGCCGTCCACCGGCTCCAGCGAGCGGAACGACCCTACCTCGCCCTCGCCCGTCGCGAACCAGCTGTAGAAGACCTGCTCCGTCCTCAGCCCGTCCGCCGTGGAATAGGACTCCTCGCTGCCCTCTCCCAGCACCGGCGTGAACGTCACCTCCGCGTCCAGCGGCAGCGGCCCGGACAGCGGCGCGTCGTTCCACAGCACGTCCTGCATCACCGGGTTCTGGTTGGGCGTCTCCGTCGAACGCAACGTGATGCGCCGCACGCCCCGCTCCACTCCCTCCGGCGTCCCGCTGCCGTCCGTCGCCTCGTACCCCACGAAGAGCGGCAGCCCCGCCTGCAACACCTGCTGCACCGCCGGGTCGTTGAAGTCGAACGAGCCTCCCTGCCCTCCCCCCGTGCTCCCCGTGGCCGCCTGGAACGCCGCGATGAGCAGCGCCTGCACCGCCGGGTCACTCAACGACAACACCCCGCCCGGCAACGGCACCCCGCTGTCCCCCGGACACGCCACGTCCCCGTAGGGATTCACGTCCGGCCGGCACAGCGCGTACGTCACCGTCACCGGACGCGCGTCCGGCGTCACCGCCAGCGCCGTGAACGTCACCGGCGGCGGCAGCGTGGAGGCGTTCGGATCCAACGCCAGCTCCGGCGGCTCCGCCTTGATGCCGAGCACGCGCACGCTGCGAATCTCACTCTGGGCTTCGAAATCGGGGCCACTGCACGCGCTCGACCCCAGCAATGCAATGACAGACAGCAGGACGGGAGTGCGCATGGCGTTCAGAAGGCTCCCTTCAAGCCGAGCACGGGCAGGATGGGCAGGCCCTTGAAGTACTCGCGCTTGGAATAGTTGTAGTTGTAGGCCACGCCCTCGACCGACTGGTTGTTGTACGCGTTCGTCAGGTCCAGGTAGAGGTCCAGGTTCCAGGTGTCGAAGATGAGGTTCTTGTCCACGCGGATGTCCAGCTGGTTGAACGACGGCAGCCGCTGGGAATTGACCAGCCCATAGTACGGGATGAACACGTCCGTCGTGTCGTCGCGCTTGGAGCCCAGCACCGGCGTCGTCGGGTTGCCGGACGCGAAGCGGAACCGCGCGCCCACCTCCCAGCCCTTCGGCAGCTTGTAGCTGGCGATGGCCGTCAGCACGTGCGTCTGGTCGTTGTCGAACTTGCGCCAGCGCGCTCCCGGCGCATCCCTGCGCTCGCTGCGGCTCAGCGTGTACGAAATCCAGCCGAACAACCGGTCCGTCAACGCCCGGCGCACCAGCAATTCAAAGCCATAGATGCGCCCCACGCCGCCGTTCTTCAGGTTCTCCGGCACGGACTCGCCGTCGCGCACGACGCGCGCGTTCGAGCGGACGATGAGGTCATCCAGGTCGTTGTAGAAGACCTCGCTGCCCACGAACCACTCCGGCCGCGCCTGCCACTCCGCGCCCACGCTGTACTGGAGCGACCGCTTCGCCCCCAGGTCCGGATTGCCGAACCCCGGCGACGGCTCATCCTGCACCGGCGGGCTGTGGTAGACGCCCGCGCCGCCCTTCAGCGTCAGCGTCTCCGTGAGCGCGTAGCGCACCGCGAGCCGCGGGTTCACCGTGCGCTTCACCTCCTGCTGGTCCGTGAAGATGTAGCTCTCCGTGCGCACGCCCGGCACCACCAGCAAGTCTTTGATGGGCCGCCACCGCACCTCCGCCCAGGCGGACGGGTAGTACTGGGTGAACTTCCCGTCGATATTGATGAGGTCCTCCGTCACCAGCGGCGACGGTGGCTCACCCTCGCGCGGCGGCTGCTGGATGCTGGCCGTCACGTTCGCCAGGTTCGCCACCACGTCCAGACCGCCCGCCACCATCACGCTGTCGTTGAACGCGTACTCCACCGTGGGCCGCAGATACAGGTCCGTGGACGCGATGCGCAGCCCGCGCTCGCCAATCTGGAAGTCCAGGATGGTGTTGCCCACGAGCCCATGCGTGTCGACCGTCAGCCTGCCCTCGCGGAACTGGTGCCGCAGGCGCAGCTGGTTGAAGCCCGTCGTCACATCCAGGCCGCCATTGACGGACGGGTCGCCATCCGCCGGCTGGTCCAGGAGCAATGCCAGACGGTCACGTGACGTCAGGCCCTGCAGCGTGAAGGTGTGGCGGCGGCTCGGCTTCCACACCAGCTTCGCCTGCGCGTCGTAGTAGCGCGGCGCCACCTGGAGGCTGTCGTCGTCGAACGGCACCGCCTTGAGCACCAGGTCGATGTACGAACGCCGGCCGCCAATCGCGAAGCTCAGCGTGTCCGTGATGGGGCCTTCAATCACCGCGTTGGACTCAATGAGGCTGATGCCCACCGTGGCGTGGTAGCGGTCCGTGCGGGGCTCGCGGCTGCGCACGTTGATGACGCCGCCGGTGATGTCGCCGTAGTACGCGGAGAAGTTGCCGGGCAGGTAGTCCACCGCCTCCAGCAGGTCCGAGTTGTACACGGAGGTGAGGCCACCGAAGTGGTACAGGATGGGGATGCGCAGGCCGTCCAGGAAGACGCCGGACTCCTGCGGGCTGGTGCCTCGGATGACCAGCGCGCCGCCGTTGAACGCGGGCCGCGCCACGCCCGGCAGGTTCTGCACCACCTTGAGCGTGTCACCCTGCGTGCCCGGTATGCGCTGCACCTCCGCCACCGAGATGGTCGTGCGCGTCACCTCCTTGCGCTCGCGGTCGCTGCGGACCACCGTCTCGTATTGGCTGAAGATGCGCTTCTGCACGTAGTACGTGGCCCGCGTCTCCTTGCCCTCTTCAATCGTCTCCTGCGTCTTGAAGCGGTCGTAGTTGCCCAGCACCACGACGACCGGGTGCGTGCCCACGGGGACGCCTCGGAAGGAGAAGCGCCCTTCGCCGTCCGTGACGGTGGAGCGGTCCAACTCCGTGAGCACCACCTCCGCGCCCACCAGGGGCTTGCGCGTGCCGCGCTCCACCGCCTGGCCGCTGAAGTTTACCGGCCCCTGCGGCTCCGCGACGCCGCCGTCCGGCGAGGCCTCCGGCTGCGGCTCCGGCGCGCGGAAGACGAACTGGTAGGCGTACTGGATGCGCACCGGCGCGGGGACGTTGTCCACCTCCGCGGGCTCGAACTGGAACTGCTTCACCGCTTCCGTGGCGGCTTCGTCGAAGCCGTGACCCGCGGGCTGGGTGATTTCGACATTCGTGACGGCGCCCGTCTCCGAGATGTCGATGAACATCACCACCGTGCCCTCCAACTGCTGGGCGGCGGCATCCGGCGGGTAGGCCGCTTCGACCTGGCGCAGGAGGGCGGGCGGCTTCGTCAGCACGCCCGTGGGAGCGCCAGCGTCGCTGGCGGGAGTTCCTGCGTCCGGAGCCTGTGCCACGGCTCCGGTCGCAAGCAATACACAGACGACGCAGAGGAGCGTTCTCATGAAGGGTGCGCGGGTCTCCCGCGCCCCCTCCTAGCGCCCCCCGAGGCCGGGGGCGAGAACGATTTCGATGCGCCGGTTCTGGCTCTTGTGCTCCGGCGTGTCGTTGGGAACGAGCGGCTGGTACTGCCCGTAACCCGCCGCGGACAGCATGGTCGGGTCCACGCCAGAGTCCTGAAGCGAACGAACCACCGCCATCGCGCGCGCCAGGCTCAGCTCCCAGTTGGTGGCGAACTGTCCGCCGCCGGTGGGCACGTCGTCCGTGTGGCCTTCCACGCGCACGATGCGGCCCTTCACCGTCTTGAGCGCGTCGGCGATCTTCACCAGCGCGTCCTGCCCTTCCTTGCCCACGCGCGCGGAGCCGGACGCGAAGAGGATCTTGTCCTTGAGCTGCACGGTCATCCGGCCCTTCATCTCCGACAGCTCGATCTTGCCGTCGGAAATCTCCTGCTTGAGGGACTGGGCCAGGTTCTCGTACTCGGAGCTCTTCTTCTCCAGCTCCTCCTTCGCCTGCGCGAGCTTCTTGGCGTTGCGCCCCAACTCGTCGTTGAGCGCGGCCAGCTGCGCGTTCTTCTCCTCCAGGGCGCGGCGCTCGGCCGCGGCGCCGGTGAGGCGGTTCTCGGAGGCGTTGAGGCGCGTCTCCAGCGCGGTCTTCTCCTGCTCCAGCGCGGTCTGCTTCTCCTCCAGCTCCTTGATCTTCGCCTCGGCGGCCGCGCGGGCCGCCTTCTCATCCGTGAGGTTCTTCGTCAGCCCTTCCGCCTCCAGGGCCTTCTCGTTGAACTTCCCCTGCGAGACGCAACCCGTGGAAAGGGCAACGAGGGCAGCCAGAACCAGACGTGTCCGCATAGGTGCGATTCCTCCTGACAAGGATGTTGGTGGGTCCGAGATTACCGCTCTCGGGCCCGCAGCCTAGGAGAAACGCGCATCCAATTTGAGGCCAAACTTCCCCGCCGGGCGAGCGGCCCTACTTGGGGAAGATGGGGTGGGTGTCCAGCCAGGAGCTGAAGAGGGCGTCGGCGAAGGACTTGCCGGGGATGTGGACCCCGCCGGACGCGCCGCCGGAGACGTGGAGGCCGGAGCCGGGCAGGTAGGTGAGGACGAGGTCGTCGCCCTTGCGCACGTCATGGAGGGACGACAGCAGCTTCTCCAGGGACTGGTTGAGGGCGTCCTGGCGCATGGCCGGGTTCTGGCGGAGGCCCTCGCGGAAGCTGCCCACGAGCTGGTCCTTGCTGATGGTGCGCAGGAAGCGGAAGTGCAGTCGTTTCAGGCTGTTGGACGACACAGCCTCCTTGAAGCAGGTGGGCTCCTCCTCCATGTAGAGGCTCCACACGTACACATTGAAGAAGAGCTTCTTCTTCAGCTCCATGTGGGTGAGCGCGAGTGTGCGCCCCTCCACCTGGAGGGAATCCGGCATGTTGACCCCGCCCGCCTGTCCCGCATGGGCGGCAGCGCCCACCAGCAGGAGCATCCCCAGCGCGAGCCCTCGCGCCCCCTTTTTCAACGCCGTCCCCATCATCGCCTTCCCCTTCACCCTCTTCCCAACGCCGGTGATCGCAACGGTGCGCATGCTCTTAAAAACCGCCACCGGTCACGATCATTGGTTTGTGCACCATTGGACGGCAACCGGAGGCCCAAGGCAAGGCTGTTGGGGGCTCAAGTGACTCCCCGGTTGTCCGGCGGACAGGGCGGATGGCGCGGGGTGTCATGAAACCCGGGAGCTGAGCTTACTCCGGAAGCGGGTTGGGGCGGGCCAGCGATTCGCGGAACTCGTCGATGAGCGTCCAGTACAGCGCCCATGCCTCCGGGTCGCCGTCGGCAGCCTTGTGGATGGCGGCGGCCGGACCGCAGGAGGTGCTCCAGCCTCTTGTCTCGAAGAGGTACGCCCCGAACTTCACGGAGAAATCGAGCCCTGGCTCCAGAATGCCGTGGTGGCGCAATGCGCATGAGTAGCCCCACAGCATCTGCTCCAGGCTTCGCAGATGCACCAAGCCCAGAGGCTCGTTGCCAGGCACATACATGGACGGGCGCTGACGAACGCCGTCCAGCAACTTGAAGATGTCCGAGTGGATCATCTTCGCGACGTCCATCCGCTCTGCTTCATCGCGCAGGGCCTTCAGATGCTGCGCCGCTTCGCGAAGCGCCTGCCGGAAGGCAGCGACATCCCGCACCCGTGCCACCTGATCCTCGTACGTGATCACCAGCACGCCTTCGTCGTGAGCGAAGCTCAGGGCATCGGGTTCCCAGAGCAACTTCACCCGCACGGGTGACTCGTGCTGGAGCCGCTTCAGCCCCACGTCCAGGGCCCACAGCCAGGCATTGATGTATGTCTGTTCGTCCTGGATTCGCCCTTCGTCGCCCATGACACGGATGGACCCCATAAGGGCGTAGGGCGAGGCAGCTTCGGGCTTGAGCTCCAGGTGAATGAATCGATTGGAGTGGGAAATCATGTGACCTCTCATGGGTCCGGATGCACCGCCCGGAACATCACCTGAAACCCAATGCTTTTGCGTGCGCGAGACATCAGCCGGTAGAGGTGCCCCGCCTCATCCAGTTTCTCCAGGCTCATGTAGTCGCCGTACGTGATGAACTGGGCAATGCGCCAGATCTCCGAGCGGAACTCAGGACCCGCGGGGCCTGTGACCACGTGGTTCCCGCCGTCCTCACTTGTCCGCTTCCAGCCGGGTTTGAGGAGGAAGTCGAGTTCGATGGAGACGCCTTGCAGGGAGCTCTCTTCCCAGGTGCGTGCCATCGTCACGGCGCGGGCCACGACGTAGCCGCCCATCCCCACGGACGGCTCGAACTCGTACAGGGCGAGTTCACCCGCGAGGACCTCCTGCGTCCAGACGGCATCCAGTGCCCACTCCGCGCAGCGCTCGGCGGCTCCGTCCATTCCTGCTCGCCATTCGCGGATGTCGAAGAGCACGTTCTGCGTCCCGAGCCTCTCCAGGGACCATTCCTCCGCACCCTGGAAGTCAAACCAGACGGTTTCGCGGGTGTGCAGGACCAGCTCCACCTGCAGGAACATCTTCTCCCGATCCATCCGCACGCCCGTGACCTCGGCGTCGTGGACCGACACGTTCAGGAAAGCCATCGTGGGGAACAGTCTGTCACCCAATGGCCCCACGCGGGGAAGAGCCGGCGTAGGCTCTCCGTCCATGAGCGCTTCCGTCCATTTCCGCACCTGCAATCTCTGTGAAGCCATGTGCGGCGTGCGCATCGAAGTGGCGGACGGGCGCATCACGTCCATCAAGGGGGACGCGGAGGACCCGTTCAGCCGGGGCCACATCTGTCCCAAGGCCGTGGCGCTCCGCGACCTGCACGAGGATCCGGACCGGCTCCGCCATCCCATGAAGCGCACCGCTTCCGGCTGGGAGCGCGTGTCCTGGGAGGACGCGTTCCGCGACATCACGCAGCGGCTCCATGCCATCCAGAAGGAGCACGGCCCGAACGCCGTGGGCGCGTACCTGGGCAACCCCAACGTCCACAACCTGGGCGCGATGATGTTCGGGCCCGGGCTGCTTCGCGCGCTGCGCTCGCGCAACCGGTTCTCCGCCACCTCCGTGGATCAGCTTCCTCATCAGCTCGCGGCCCATCTCATGTTCGGCCACCAGTTGCTGGTGCCCATCCCGGACATCGACCGCACGCGGTACATGCTCGTCCTGGGCGCGAACCCGCTCGCGTCCAATGGCAGCCTGATGACCACGCCGGACGTGCGAGCCCGGCTGCGTGCCATCCAGGAGCGCGGCGGCAAGGTCGTCGTCATCGATCCCCGCCGCACGGAGACAGCGGTCATCGCGGACCAGCACGTCTTCGTCCAGCCTGGCACCGATGCGCTCGCCCTCTTCTCCCTGCTGCATGTCGTGCTGGAGGGAAACGCACATCGAATGGGACGGCTCGCGGAGTTCGTGGACGGATTGGACACCGTGCTGCCACTCGTCCGCGACTTCCCTCCGGAGCGCACGGCATCTCACACGGGCATTGCAGCAGACGTTCTTCGCGGCATCGCCCGGGACTTCCTCGCCGCGGACGGGGCTGTCTGCTACGGGCGCGTCGGTGTGTCCACGCAGCCGTTCGGCTCGCTCTGCCAATGGCTCATCAACGTCCTCAACATCGTCACCGGCAATCTGGACCGCGAGGGCGGCGCGCTCTTCACCCTTCCCGCTTTCGACCTCATTGGCGGGCCTCGCGCGTTCGGTGTCAGCCCTGGCAGCCATGGCCGCTGGAAGAGCCGGGTGCGTGGCCTGCCGGAGTCCTCCGGAGAGCTTCCCGTCGCGGCGCTCGCGGAGGAGATCCTCACCCCGGGCGAGGGCCGCATCCGCGCGCTCATCACCCTGGCCGGCAACCCCGTGCTGTCCACGCCCAATGGCACGCAGCTGGACACAGCGCTGGGGCAGCTCGACTTCATGGTGAGCGTGGATCCGTATCTCAACGAGACCACCCGCCACGCCCACTACATCCTGCCGCCCGCGTCGCTGCTGGAGCGAGGACACTACGACCTCGTCTTCCATGTGCTCGCCGTGCGCAACACCGCGAAGTATTCGCCGCCGGTGTTCCCAGCGGGTCCGGACTCGCGTCAGGACTGGGAGATCGCCCTGGAGCTCCAGCACCGGCTGGAGACCCTGCGCAAGGGACGGAGTGTTCGCGCACTGCTCCAGTACCAGGCCCTCAAGCGCATGGGGCCGGAGCGCATCCTCGACCTGGGCCTGCGCATGGGGCCCTATGGCTCGCGCTTCCATCCGCTCAAGAAGCACGGACTGTCGCTCGCGAAGCTTCGCGCCGCGCCGCATGGCATCGACCTGGGCCCGATGAAGCCCAGCCTGCCCGGCAGGCTCCGCAACCGCTCCAAGCGCATCCAACTGGCACCGGAGCTGCTCGTCGCGGACGTGGCCCGGCTTCGTGCCGCGTTCCCGGACGACGCGGCACCTCGCGAGGGTGAGCTGCTGCTCATCGGCAGGCGGCACCTGCGCGACAACAACTCGTGGATGCACAACGTGCCGGGGCTCGTGAAGGGCCGTCCCCGCTGCACGCTCATGGTCCATCCGGACGACGCCTCACGCATCGGGCTCGCGGATGGCGCCAACGCCACCATCCGCTCACGCGTGGGAGAGGTCACCGTGCCCGTCGCCGTCACCGCGGATGTGATGCCCGGCGTCGTCAGCCTGCCGCATGGCTACGGACACCAGCGCCCAGGCATCCGCCAGCAGGTCGCCAGCGCGCACGCGGGCGCAAGCATCAACGACCTCACGGATGACCAGGCGCTGGACGCCGTCAGCGGCAACGCCGCGTTCAGCGGGACACCGGTCCAGGTCCGACCGGCCTGAGCCTCTTTCAGCGGTACACGGGCGCGGACAGCACGGGCGGCACCACCGGCGCGGCGGCCGCCACCTTCGCCTTCGCGCGCCACACCAGCGGCGTGAGCGCTCCCACCAGCACGAACACCGCCTGCACCGTGTGCGCGAGCAGCGCGATGGACATCGCCTTCGCGGCCGTCGTCCCCATCGCTCCCGCCGCCAGCGAGAACATCCCGTCCGTCACGCCCACCTGCCCCGGCACCAGCGAGCCCATCGCCAGCGCCACCAGGTAGAGCCCCTGCGTGAACAGCGCCTGCACCACCGACGCGTCGATGCCCACCGCGTGCGCCAGCACCGCGTACTGCATCACCTGCAACACGCGGCTGCCCAGGAAGGCCAGCATCGGCCGCCACGGACACAGCCCTCCGGCGCATACCGATGCCTGGAACGCCTCCGCGTGCTCGCCCCATTTTCCGCACCGCCTGCGCATCCACGTGCCCAGCCGCTTCGTCCGGAGCCCCGCGCGCACGCCCAGCGACGCGAGCAGCAACACGACGCCGTGCACCAGCATCGCCACCGTGAACGTGCTCCAGCCCGTCATCAGATATGCCGCCAGCGCGCACGGGAAGGAGATGAGCCCTCCGGCTCCCAGCGACGCCGACTGCGACGTGGCCGCCGCCGCCGTCGCGGCCGCGCCTCCCGTGTATGGCGTCAGCAGCGTGGCCTTCGTCGCCTCCGCCGCCGTTCGGCCCGCGGGCGCCATGCTCGACACGGCGGTTCCAATCAGCTGCGCTCGCACCAACACCGACAACGGCACCTGCCGTGCACGCGCGCCGTAGGACAGCCGCGTCGCCGTGGCGTCACACGCCTGGCGTCCCAGTTCGATGAACACCACCCAGGGGAGCAGCGGCAGCGCGTCCAGGAGCGTGGTCTTCAGCTCGCCCGCGCCGGCCTTGTGCACCAGGGTCCCCAACATCCCCAGGCCGCCCATCGCGAACACCGGCTTGAGTACCGTCAGCAGTCTGCGTCTCCAGACGCACGGTGAGGCGGAAAGCCCCTCCCCTGCGGCGGCCCCCGGCCCGGCCAGGGCCCCTTCGCGGTGCTCGTTGCTCACACTCGCCCTCCTCGCCCGTCCCCACCCGCCCCACCGCGGGGTCCATTTCAGAACCTGTGCAGCCCCCAGCGTCGTGGCGAGGCCCGATCGTCACCGACCGTCAGCCTCCTTCCTCTCGCGTCCGGGGGTGGACAGAGCGCCGCGTCCTCGGGACGGGAATGCAGGCGGAGCGGATCCATCCACCAGCGGATGCACACCGCGCGTGGCACCACAGCGCACGCTCGGCAGCAGGGCGGAAGGCGGTTAGGGTGGCGCCGCCTTCACAGCGCGGGAGCAATGCCATGAAAGCAGTGCGCTTCTCGGCCTTCGGGCCGCCTTCCGACGTCGTCCAGGTGGTGGAGGAGTCACCCGCGCCGCTGAAGCCCGGCGAGGCTCGGCTGGCCGTGCTCGCCACGCCCATCAACCCGTCCGACCTGCTCACCCTCTCCGGCGAATACGGCGTGCTGCCCAAGCTGCCCGCCACGCCCGGCAACGAGGGCGTGGGCCGCGTGGTGGAGGTGTCCGGCTCAGACACCGTGGCCGTGGGCGACCTCGTGTTCCTCCCGCTGGGCGCGGGCACCTGGCGCACCCACCTCACCGCGCCCGCCGCGCAGCTGCTGCCCGTGCCGCCGGGACTGGACCTGCTCCAGGCGAGCATGCTGCTCATCAACCCGCCCACCGCCTACCTGATGCTGCGTCAGTTCGTGACGCTACAGCCCGGCGAGTGGGTGGTGCAGAACGCCGCCAACTCCGCGGTGGGCCGCTACCTCATCACCCTGGCGCAGGTGATGGGCCTGAAGACCGTCAACGTCGTGCGCCGACAGGAGCTGGCCGACGAGCTCAAGGCCCAGGGCGCGGACGCGGTGCTGCTGGATACGGACGAACTGCCCCAGCAGGTGCGCGCGGCCACCGGCGGCGCGAAGGTGCGGCTGGGCATCGACGCGGTGGGCGGAGAGTCCGCTCGCCGCGTGGGCGACTGTCTCTCCACCGGCGGCACGCTGGTGAATTACGGCGCCATGAGCGGCAAGGGCCCCATGCTGTCCGCGGCGGCCAGCATCTTCAAGGACGTCACCCTGCGCGGCTTCTGGCTGACGCGCTGGCTGCGCGATGCCCCTCGCGAGGAGCAGAACGCCACGCTCGCGCGGCTGGCGGAGCTGATGGCCGTGGGCACGCTCCAGGCGCCCGTGGACGGCACCTATCCGCTGGAGCGCATCCAGGACGCGGTGAAGCGCGCGCTGGAGCCGGGCCGCAACGGGAAGATTCTCCTCACCCCCAACCCCACGGCGTGAAGCACCCGCCGTTCACATGAAGGAACGACGACCATGAAGCGAGTCGAAGGCAAGGTGGTCCTGGTGACTGGCGGCGCGGGGGGCCTGGGCGCCGCGTCCGCACGGATGCTCGCGCGCGAGGGTGCGAAGGTGGTGGTCACCGACCGGCGCGAGGGCGAGGCCCGCGCGGTGGCGGAGGAGCTGGGCGACGCCGGACTGTTCCTCCCGCTGGACGTCACCCGCGAGGACCAGTGGGTGAGCGCGCTGGCGCGCACGGTGGAGAAGTTCGGGCGGCTGGACGTGCTCGTGAACAACGCGGGCATGGGCATCGTGAAGGACGTGGAGGAGATGTCCCTGGACGAGTGGAGGTTCGTGCACTCGGTCAACCTGGACGGCGTGTTCCTGGGCTGCAAGCACGGCATCCGCGTGATGAAGGAGTGCGGGGCCAAGGGCTCCATCATCAACATCTCCTCCGTCGCGGGGCTCGTGGGCGTGCCGCAGTTCCCCGCGTACTGCTCCAGCAAGGCCGCTGTGCGCATGCTGTCCAAGTCCATTGCGCTGCACTGTGCCTACAAGGGCTACGGCATCCGCTGCAATTCCATCCACCCCGGCTACGTGGAGACCGCCATGGTGGAGGCGCTGGCCCAGGCCGGTGGACAGGCGGAGAAGACGCGCGCGCGCATGCTCAAGGGCATCCCCATGGGCCACTTCGGTGAGCCGGATGACGTGGCCAACGCCGTCGTCTACCTGGCGTCGGACGAGTCCAAGCTGATGACCGGCGCGGAGATGGTCCTCGACGGCGGCGCCACCGCGCAGTAGCGCGGCGGGCCTCCACTCCAGGCGCCCGGGGACATCACTCCCAGGGCGCCCCGAGCAGCTCCCCGAAGCGCATGCCCAGCTCCATGCGGCCCACCATCACCTGTCCCCAGGCGGTGGCCTGCGCGGCCCAGGTGGCGGGCGTGAGCCCCAGGGTCTCGAAGAGCTTCATCACGTCCCCGCCCTGCTGCATCGCCTTGATCATCCGCGCGTAGTCCACAATCGTGGGGAAGGCGGACTCCGGGAAGAGCACCTCGCGGTCCACGTCCTTCAGCGGCACGCGGGGCTGGAGCGTCACCAGCAGGCGCTGCGCATTCACGCGGGAGAGCGTCTCCTGCTGTTCGCGCTCCACCGCCTGCCGGGCCCGGAGCGCTTCGGCCTCACGGCGCTGGGCCTCCAATTGGCGCTCCTGGTCGCGGCGGCGGGACTCGGCCACCTGTCGGTCGATGGCGCGCTGCCGCTCGCGCTCCTCGTCTTCACGCCTGCGCTCGCGGCGCTCGCGCATCATCCGCAGCGCGCTGTGCGTGTCGTCCAGGAAGTCGCGGTGGATGTTGGACTCCTCCGGCGGGGACTGCGTGGCGCGCACGCGCTGTTCGAAGGCGGGGAGCCACGACTCGAAGTGCTCCAGCTCCGCGTCCAGGACATCGAGGACGTGGACGTCGCGGGACTCCAGCCCGTTGCGCAGCGCCATGGCGCCCTTCGACACGGAGAGGGACGCCGTGCGCGGGCGCGTGCCCACCAGCTCCTCCGCCGCGTCCCAGAGGGCGCGCAGCCTCTTGGGCAGTGCTTCCTGCGGGACTCGGTCCAGCAGCTGCTCCGTCTGGCGGTAGAGCCCTTCCGGATCCACGCGCCACCAGGTCTGGAAGCGCACGAGCGCGTCCGGCTCCACGTCGCACTGGTACTCCCACAGGCGGTCTCGCCAGGCCGCGAAGGCGGTGAGCAGGGGAGCGCGCTCGGCGGGATGGGACTGGAAGCGCCTCCACACGGCTTCGACGAACAGCTCGCTTCCGGTGAGGGAGCTCCAGGAGCGCACCACGCGGGTCAGCGGCGCTACCAGGAGGTGCTGGCCCGGCCCTTCCCAGACGGCCATCAGCAGCCGGCCGAAGTGACCGGGGTCGGGGTGCTTCTCCGTGCTCGGGCGCTCCGGAATGAGGCTCAGGTTCCGGGCCCTGGAGGGGAACATGAGCAACGCCTCCAGCAGGGCCTCGCCGCTGTTCGGGTCGCGGGCCCAGTCGTTCAGCCGCCGCTGTTCGTCCACGCCCGAATGGTGGAGGAAGCGCGCGAACGAGGAGTCCTGGAAGCACTCGGTGCGGTCCTTCTTCGCGCCCCGGTCGATGGCGTGCACGGTCTCCTCCAGGAAGGCCCACATCGCCTCGGACTCTTCTTCCTCGGGGGGCTCGGGGTCGTCGCGGGGAGGCGTGGCGGCCCAGCTGAAGAAGTCGAGCGCGGTCTCCGCGGGCAGGTCACTCAGCACCGAGCGCGCCCAGCGGGCCCAGCGCCGCTGGTCTTCCAGCCCCCATTCGCGGAAGGGGCGCCGCTTCGCGAAGGAGAGCAGCTCGTCCGCGAGCGACCCGACCGTGCGCAGCGACACGGTGAGCATCGCTTCCAGGGCGCCCTCGGGTGGAGGGGTGGGAAGTTCGCGGAGGACCTCCTTGGCGAAGGCCGCGTCCCCATCCCGCTGCAGGCGCGTGAGCAGCCGGCGTGAGCCCCACTGACTCAAGGTGCGCCGCGCGAAGGCGGCGAGGTCCGCATCGGAGGAGTCCAGCGCCTGGGCGACCTCCACCTCGTCGTGGAGACACAGCGCGCACTCGAAGCGGACGTCGGGGCCCATGCCATACAGGCCCCGGCGGAGCGCGGTGGAGACATTGTCCGGCGGCGCTTCGTGCGACGCGCGCACCCAGGCGACCGCGGCGCGTGAGGACAGCTCCGGCACGTCGAGCACCCCCAGGGCGAGGGTGCGGATCCGCTCGCGCTCCTCCTGGTTCAAACGGGGGGAGAGGCCGCTGCGCCAGCGCGTCATCGCGAGCATGGCCTCCACCGCCACGCGGCCCTCGCCGTGCAGCAGCTGGTTGCGCACGGAGTAGCGCGCCTCCTGCGACCAGGTGCCCTGATGCACCCAGGCGAGCGACGCCAGCAGGCGCAGGGTCGGATCCGGAGACTTGCTCGCCAGCCACTCCACCGAGTCCGGCATGGGACTGAAGGGCGCGAGCATCTCCTCCAGGGATGCCTCCTCGATGGGCAGAATCACCGCCCACGCATCTTCCAGCTCCCGCACGAAGCCGCGCTGGATGAGGAGGGGCTCGATGCGACGGGCGTCCTCCGCGAGGCGCTGCACCGCGCCCCACTGCCGTGCGTAGCGCGCCTCCAGCACCGCCACCTGGGCGGGCTCCAGCGCGGCGGTGCGGGCCGCCAGGGAGAAGCGGTCCACGCCGGACTTCACCAACGCCCGCGCGGAGCCATAGCGCTCCAGCGGGATGGCACCACAGAGGCAATGCGGGCACGCGGCATCAGCAGGGATGAAGCGGATGCACCCGGGGCAGCGAACCTCCGCGCCCTGGCGCACGCCGCTGTCGAGCAGGGCGGACATGCCGTGTGTCTACCCCGGTCCGGGGGTGTCGCGCACGGCCCAGGCTTCACCCAGGTGCCCTGCCCCGCCAGGCCATGGCGACCGGGCAGTCCTCTCAGCAAGACTCGCCGTCAGGCCTGTGGGACCGGGGGCTCCACCGAGGATGAAGCAGGGGCAACTGCCAGCCGCTCCCAGGCCGTCCGTATGTCATTCCAGGGAGGCACACACATGGGCGCATTGGACGGGAAGATCGCGGTCGTCACGGGCGGGAGCACGGGCATCGGCTTCGCCATCGCGGAGCGCTTCGCCAGCGAGGGCGCGGAGGTGGTCATCGCCGGGCGCCGGCAGCAGCGCCTGGAGGACGCGGCGGCGAAGATTGGCCGGGGCGCCCGGGGCGTCGTCACCGACGTGGGCGACGACGCGCAGGTGAAGCGGCTCATCGACTCCGTGCCTCGCGTGGACCTGCTGGTGACGTGCGCGGGTGGCGCCGTGTTCGGCGCGGTGGACAGCGTGCCCTCGCAGTCGTGGCGGGCCCTCTTCAACGACCGCTTCTTCGGCCAGCTCTCCGCATGCCACTACGCGGTGCCGAAGATGGCCCCGGGCAGCGCCATCATCCTGTGCTCCGGCATCGCGGGTCACACTGCGCTGGTGAACTACTCGGGCGGCGCGGGCCTGTGCGGCGCGGTCAACGCCATGGGCCGCTCGCTGTCCGTGGAGCTGGCGCCCAAGGGCATCCGCGTCAACGTCCTGTCCCCAGGGCTGACGCGCGACACGGATATCGACTGGGGCGTCCCGCCGGAGCAGGTCAGCGCATTCCTGGACGCGCTCGTGAGCAAGGTGCCCCTCAAGAAGCCGGGCACCGTGCACGACATGGCGGACGCGGCGTACTTCCTCGCCACGTGCGCGTACGCCACCGGACAGGTCATCGACATCGACGGTGGCTGGACCGCCGGGGCGTAGCGCTCCGAAGGACGGATGCGACAGTGCCGAAGGAGCGATAAAAATTCGCTCCGATGGGCACGCCAGACGAAGCGCGACGCGCACTGGAGTCCGTCTACGCACGCGTGGAGACGCGTGCGGCGGACATCTCCGGCTCCCATGACGGGTGGCCCTGCCGCCGCGGGTGTGACCACTGCTGCCGCCATCTGGCCGCGCCGCTCCCCATCACGCAGCAGAAGTGGAGCGACCTGGAGGAATGGCTCCGGCAGCTCCCCGCCGAGACGTTGGAGGAGATCCGCACCCGCGTCGACGCCATGGCCCGTCAGGAGGCCCGTTTCCCAATCGTGCGAGCGGGAGCCCCTTTTCAGGGATTGGCGCCAGCCGTCCCGGCAGGGAGCGGCTGCGTGGGCACCTTCAGCTCCCCGGAGATGATGCGAGCCTTGAGCGCCTCCACCGTGCGCAGCGCCTCGTCCTTGCCCGGGAAGTCCAGCCGCACGGGAGCCAGCCCCATGCCGCCCTCCTTCAACCCGAGCGAGACATTCCCGCCCTGGAAGCGTCCCTGGCGCTGTTCGCGGATGGCCTCGTACACCACCAGGTCCACGTGCTTCACGACGGCGGACAGCACCGCCTCCGGCGCCAGGTGGGACGGGTCGGAGTCCACGCCAATCACAGACACGGTCTTGCCCGCCTCGCGCGCCTCCTTCACGGCCTGGATGGCACCCAGGCCGTCCACGCCGGCCGCCGCGAAGAGGACGTCCGTGTTCTTGAGCAGCAGGTCCTGCCCCACCTGCTTGCCCAGGGCGAAGTCCGTGAAGCTGCCGGTGTAGTTCACCAGCACCGTGGCGTTCGGATTCGTCGCGGCCACGCCAGCCCGGAAGCCGGCTTCGTAGCGCTGCACCAGGGGAATCTTCATCCCGCCCACCATGCCCACCCGGCCCGTCTTCGTGACGAGCCCGGCCAGCGCTCCCGCGAGGAAGCAACCCTCCTCCTCGCGGAACACCACCGTGCGCACGTTGGGCAGCGTGATGACCCGGCCCTGCGCGTCCAGCAGCGGGCTGTCCACCAGCAGGAAGGGCAGTGAGGGATTGCGCCGGGCCACCGTCTCCACGGCGTTCTCCAGCATGAAGCCCACGCCCATCGCCAGCGACACGCGCTGCTCCGCGAGCAGTTGGAGGTTCGGCTCGTAGTCCTCCGCCACGCGGCTCTGGAGGACCACCGGCGTGATGCCCAGCGGAATCATCTCCCACCCGCGCGCGGCGACGTCCGGCGCCAACGAGTCCTTCCGCTCGGACGCGGTGGTGTCCTGATATCCAGCCTTCTCGTATTTCACTCCCCCGGCCCACAGCTCCAGTCCCCGCAGGGCGGAGTCGTTGAAGGCGTGGTCGCCCCGGCCCCCCAGCCCCAGCACCAGGCCGATGGCGGGCTTGGAAGGCGCGGCGGGCGCCTCCTTCTTGCAGCCAGTAGCGACCGCCAGCAGACACACGACGAGGGGGAGGATTCGGCGGCGCGGGCTCATGACGCCGCGTAATATATCATGCGGCTTCTGGCGCTCCCCCAGGGTGGACGATGCTCTACTACTTCAAGTGTCAGAAGTGCCTGAACACCAGCGGCATCTTCCTGGAGAGTGAGTTGCCGGGCGACATGCCGACGTGCAACCACTGCACGAAGGAAGGCGGCAGCAGCAAGGTCGACAAGCTGTCGACGATGGCCTTCTTCTTCGGCTGCTCTGACTGCAAGGGCCAATGGATGTACTCCGCGCCCAGCACCTACTCGGATGAGAAGGCGAACCGTCCGGACTGTCCAACGTGCGGACACAACCACTCCATCTTCTTCGTCCCGCTGACGACGGACGCCAACAAGGCCCAGAAGCGCAAGAAGGCCGGATTGCTCAACCCGGCGCGGCACGACGTCAGCGGCTCGCTCGACATCGCTCCGGACGCGGCGGTGCTGAACCTCAAGCGGCGGCGGCTGGACGACGGCTTCCAGGACGAGGTCCCCACCTTCAGCGTGAAGCCCGTGGAGGACGATGACGCCAAGGCGCGCATCGACACCGAGCGGGCCTACCAGAAGGTGAAGAGGCGGCGGCAGGACTACGACACGAAGTTCGGGGCACTGTCGAATGCACAGAACCCGAAGACGACGACCACGCACCCGGGCCGGGTGGTGTCACTCAACCAATACAAGACCCTGCTGACCCACCGGGAGACGGTCAACAGCACCAGCTATCCCCGGCTGAGCCAGTCCGCCCCCACGGTGGTGAACGCCGCGAAGATCGTCGGCCGCGACGCCGTCTGGGATTACCGCGAACTGGGCCCCAACTCCTTCATGCGGCGGCTGTGCACGCTGCTCTACACCATCGACTTCGGCGGAGACTCGATGAACCCCGTCGAGCTCCAGGCCATGTGGGCGCACGGCTCGCTCTTCATCTCCTCCAACAACTACTCCTATGGGCTGGAGCTGGAGAACTCGCTGGGCACGCACGGGACGCTCAAGGCGCTGATTGGGCAGATCAAGATTGGCAAGACGGGCGCGGGGTCCATCAACTCCTCCAAGCGCAACCTGAAGAAGTCCCACACGGATCGACTGCCAGATTACAAGGCGGCCTTCGTCTCGAACACCGAGGCGGCCTATTCGGAGTACTTCCAATATCAATGGAAGTACATCTTCAAGCAGCTCCGGGCGTCGTTGAGCTGCGCGAACCACGAGCTCCTCACCATCACGAAGAACGGCGACGACTACACGGCCTGGACGGCGCCCGCGGTGGCTCCGGGCCGCGTCTACCTGGTCGTGCCGGAGCAGGGCCGCGGGACCTTCACGAAGAAGGACATCCACGCGGAGCAGATGTTCTATCCCATCCTCATGAACCTGGACGCGGCGGGACTGTTGAGCGAGTCATCCCCGGCGTTCATCGGTGGCGTGAAGACGCCCTGCCGGACCTGCTACGAGGTGCTCCAGGCGGCCTCCGGCGCGCTGGGCACCAAGCTCGTGCTGCCGACGGATGCCTCCGGACACTACTGGGAGGCGTCCGGCATGCACGTCCCGAGCACCGTCTTCCCGCCAGCCCATCAGACGATGGTGTTTGGCAAGCCGGGGTCGGACAAGATCTTCGACACGGAAGTGCCTCCGTCTCCCACGGGCCACTGACGCTCAGGCGTCATCGCCATACATGCCAATGGGGATCTTCGCCTTCACGGCCTCGATGACGGCCGCGGGGCACTTCGCCTCGGCCGCCGTCATGAGCGCCTTGGGCGATGCGTGGAGGGTGACGGCGCCCAGGGAGTACTCGACGAGCGGCACCGCCATCTTGCAGGTGGTCTTCAGGTAGAAGCGCAGGTCCAGAGCTCCCCGGATGGCCTCCACGGCGTCCTGGAGGGCAACCTCCGCCGTGCGCGCGTTGTCCGCCTGCTGATACGCAGTGATCTGCTGCTGGCTCAGCAGCTCCGCGTAGACGCCCAGGACGTGCTCGGGGAGGTAGTGCACCTGGGCCTCGCCGTAGGGGATGGAGGCCGCGTTCAGGTAGGGGGCCTTGATGACGCCGCTCGGGAACGAAGTGCCGTCCTCCAGGACGATGTTCCGCTCCACGCCGCGCTGCTTTCCGGTGGAGCTGACGTCGGGCCGGGTGCCATTCACCCGCTCCCGCATCTCCACGAGCTTCGCGCTGACCAGATCCCAGGTCCCCAGGGTCTTCCCATTGGCCTGCGGCGCCGCGGTGCGGGGGAACTGGCCGGGATACCGGCTTTCGAGGACGTTCTTGGTGGGCAGCCCCAGGTCCCCCTTTCCCCAGCCAGCGAGCTCCGCCTGGTTGCTGATGACCACCCCCGGGCACTTGAAGGAGTCGTATTCCTGGATGGGCAGCCCCTGCAGCACGGTGAACGCCGCGTGCCAGTAGTTCTTGTCCAGCGAGGGCTCCACCGCGTCGATGCCCAGGTGGTAGTATTTGTACCTCGGGTGGATGTTGTATTTGATTTCATCCTCCACCCGCCGCGTCTTTCGGATGCAGAGCACCCGGGCGAACTCGGTGCGGATCCGCTCGGAGAGGGTGGCGACGCTCGCCTGACTCTCCGTCTTGGACAAGTGGTTGAAGCGCTTCAGGCGGGTGCCTCTGGCAATCTTGGGCATGACTCGAATCTATGAGCTGTTTCAGGCGCGGGGAACGACCTGATGCGTGGACGTGCATGGGTGTAGGCTCGGGGGTCATGACCTACCGACGCGCTCCGGTGAAGGCTCCGCGACTCTCTGGCATGGCCCTCAAGGCCATGGTCAACACGCTGGAGCGGGGCGGCGTGGGCCCGGCGCTGGTGGAGAAGTTGATGCGGGACAGCGGCATCGAGCAGTGGCGCGAGCTGTCCGCCGGCGATGCTCCGCCCATCCAGTACCCGCTGCCCCCGGGTGCGCCGCCCTCCGAATCACAGACACCGGTGGAGCAAGCCGCGCGCGCCGCCGCCGCGTCGCCCGTGACGCCGATGCAGGAGACGGTCGCGGCGTTCGCTCGCGCCTACCGGGACGGGAGCACGGATCCGGTGGCGGTGACGCGCAAGGTCCACGAGGCGATTGAACGGCTGGACGGCGGCGCGGACCGCCTGGGGCTCTTCATCTCTCGCAAGCCGGAGGAGGTGCTGCGGGCCGCGGAGGCGTCCGCGGAGCGGCTGCGCGCCGGAACGCCCTTGAGCGTGCTCGACGGTGTGCCCGTCGTCATCAAGGACGAGCTGGACCTGGCGGGCTTCCCCACGACGCTGGGCACCACGTTCCGCACCGAGCCGGCCCAAGCCGATTCCACCGTGGCCGCCCGGTTGAAGGCCGCGGGCGCGGTCATCCTGGGCAAGGCCAACATGCAGGAGATTGGCATCAACCCCATCGGGTTGAACCCGCACCACGGCGCCGCGCGCAACCCGTGGAGTCGGGGCCATATCACCGGAGGCAGCTCCAGCGGCTCTGGGGCCGTGGTGGCGGCGGGCCTGTGCCCGGTGAGCATTGGCGCGGACGGCGGAGGCTCCATCCGCATCCCCGCCGCGCTGTGCGGCATCGTCGGGCTCAAGGCCACCTGGGGCCGCATCCCGGAGACGGGCGTGCCACCGCTGTGCTGGAACGTGGCGCACGTGGGCCCCCTGGGCCTCACCGTCGACGACGTCGCGGCGGCGTATGCGATTGTGGCTGGACCGGACGGACACGACGTCGTCGCCCGGCAGCAGCCTCCGCATCACCTGTCTGGCTATGAAGACGGGGCGTTGAAGGGCGTCCGGCTGGGAATCTGCACGCCTTATCTTGAAGACGCGGACGCGGACGTGGTGGCTCGCTGCCGCGAGGCCGTGCGCGCCCTCACCGACGCGGGCGCCACGGTGGTGGAGCTTCCCGCGCCGGACCTGAACACGATTCTCTGGACGCACAGCTGCATCATCCTGAGTGAGATGGCGGAGGCGATGCTGCCGCAGGTGAAGGCTCGCGCGTCGGTGTTCGGGCTCGACTCGCGCACCAACCTGGCGCTGGGGCGTCACTTCCGGGCCACGGACCTCATCCACGCGCTGCGGCACCGGCACCGGCTGACCCGCGAGCTGCTGGCGCTCATGGCGGACGTGGACGTCATCGTCACGCCGACGACGGCGAGCACCGCGCCCGCCATCCCCGAGGCGACGCTCCCTGCCGGAGAGTCGAACCTGCCGGTGGTGGACGCGCTGATGCGCTTCATCCGCCTGGCGAACCTCACCGGCTGCCCTGCCCTCTCCGTGCCCGCGGGCTTCGACCGCGCGGGCCTGCCCGTGGGCGTGCACCTCATGGGGCGCCCGTACGAAGAGCACCTGCTGCTGCGCCTGGGCCGCGTGGTGGAGCGCGCGACGGAGCGCCGCACGCCGGGCATCCACGTCAGCGTTCTGCCCTGACCGGGACAACTCTTCTTCTCATCTCCCGATAACCTCCTCGAACCGCGAGCACGGAAGGCCCGGGACATGTCCATCGACGGAGTGGGAAGAGGCGGAGTCCGGCAGGTGACGCCGCGCGCCGTGGAGGGACAGACCGGCCCCGTGGCGAAGAACGCGCTCGCCCGCCCGCTGGCGGCCAAGGACGTCTTCGAGGCGAAGAGCGCCCAGTCCTCCAGCTCCGGCAACGCGAACCTGCCGCCCATCCAGTCCAACACGGGCACGGTGCAGGCCGGCACGGTGCAGCTGGATGACGCGACGAAGGTGGCTCGCGGCGCGCTGAAGATCGACTCGAACGCGGATCCGAAGACCTACGACGGCATGTACCTGGGCTCGGACGGCTACGCCTATCCGCCGGACAAGTTCTCCGTGTCGGAGGTGCCGCCGTTCAAGCCGGAGAAGCCCATCGCCTCCCCGACGCCGACGACGTACCACGTCAACGGCATCCTCACGCAGCCGCAGGGAGATGGGAACGCCACGGGCGAGGCCCAGAAGCTGGCGAACGAGACGGGCACCAACGTGGTGCCCATCTACAACGCCACGGAGGGGCTGCCCGCGGACGTGACGCAGACGGGCCTGGACCGGTTGGGCCTTGGCGACAACAAGGCGGCCCAGACGCTGGCGGACGCCATCTACAGGGACCTGCAGGCCGGCAAGAAGGTCAACGTCACCGGCTACAGCCAGGGTGGCGCCATCGTGTCGAGCGCGCTGCGCGACGTGGACAACCGCATCAAGGACGACATGGGCGGCTTCTGGGGGAACCTGCCCGTCTTCGGCGACGGCAACCGCGACAAGCGCGAGGCGCTGCTCGGGAACATCAACGTCTCGACCTTCGCGGGCGCGGGCAAGACGTTCCCGGACGGGCCCAAATACACCTTCTACGTGAACAAGCAGGACCCCGTGCCCACGTGGCTGGGCACGCACGCGTTCAACCCGGTGACGGACATCGTCAGCGGCATCGCGTCCGGCCTCTTCCCCGGCATCGGCATCCTCAACGGCGGCCCGTCCACCCAATATCCGGAAGGAGCGACCATCCACACCTTCGACTCCGCCGGGAACGGCGAAGTCTTCGCCCTGGATGGCAAGCACGGCATCGACACGTACCTGAACAACATCCAGGACGCGGTCTGAAGCCACTGGGGCGCGGTGTTCCTGCTCGCCCCGGGATCACGGTGAGGCGGGCGCCTGCTCCTCGTTCCGCAGCCGGTTGGGACGGCGCTCGGGGACGGGGGCGATTCCGCCCACCCACTCCCAGTCCATGCCGTTCCACGCCTGTTCGCACCAGCGCAGGTCCGTGGCCAGCTCGCGCGCCTTGGTCCCGTGGGGGATGAGCGCCCAGCCCAGCCGGGACTGCTTGCACTCGCCGCTCTTGAACTTCAGCAGCCGGCGCTGACCCTGGGCCTCGGCGCGCTCCGCTTCCCAGAGCGCCTGGTTCCGCAGGCCGTCTCCCTGCGCGTCCACGCCGTTCCACTCACACCACGCCTGAACGTCCTTCAGTCGGACCAGCTTCGATCCCCGGGAGAGTTCCGTCACGGCCGCGACGAGAAGGTCGGGGGTGATGACACGCATGCGTTGGGGCCTCCGGTACAGCGCGGCGAAGGACTCCAACGTACAGCGTAGGAAATGGCGGAGGGCCTCAGCTCCGCCATGCGTTTGTCATGGTTCTGTCATGAAGCCCGGCATGACGCAGGCGGGCATGCGTCAGGGCTTCGGCGCGGGCTTGCTTGCAGGGGCGGGCGGTGTGGCTGCCTTGGCCTTCGAGTACGTGGCGATGCGGTTCGTCACCTCGCCCATCAAGTCATTGGGGATGGGAACGGAGAGGTTGTACTGGGCGATCTTCCAGCCGGCCGCGTCCTTCACCAGCACGCCGCTGCCGCGCGCGGGGCCCAGATTGGGCGTGTCCAGCGCCTCGTCGAACCAGGCGACCTGGCCGTCCTTGGAGAAGAACACGTTGCGGGACACCGACTTGAACGACCACGCCTTGCCCTTGGAGAAGTAGGGCTTCGACCACGCGCGGAACTGGTCCACCGTCCAGCGCTCCTCGCCGTCCGTGCCCATGAAGACCGCGTCCGGCGTGAAGAAGGAGAAGTAGCGCGGCTCGTTGGCCACCGCCGCCGCGCGGTGCCAGTCGTCCAACACCGTGGCCACCGCGACCTTGGGGTCGGCCGGAGCCTGGGCCGCGGCGGGAGCAGCGACGGGGTTGGCGCCGAGCGCCAGCAACAACCAGGAGACGGATGCCATCGGGTTCACCTCGACGAAAGGGGGGTTCGCGGTATGAAGCGGCAGGCGTGCCTCCAGGTCAAGGCATGCGACACAAGGCGGTGGTGGCGTGGTGCTCGAAAGTTTTCAGGTGGGCACGGGGGATGTGCTCACGGTGATGTTGCACGGATTCCTCGGGACGGGCCGCAACCTGCGCTCGCTGGCCGTCGCGTGGACAAAAGCCGATCCGCGCCGCCGCATCCTCCTGCCCGACCTCACCGGCCACGGCACGTCCCCGGCCCTGCATCCGGACGCGGACCTGAGCACGCTCGCGCGTGACGTGGTGGACACGCTCGACGCGCAGGGCTTCACCGGCGCCGTGGACTGGGTGGGCCACTCGCTGGGCGGCCGCGTGTCCCTGGCCGCCAGCCTGGAGGCCTCCGAGCGCGTGCGCAGCGTGGCGCTGCTCGACATCGCGCCCGGGCCCGTGCCGGTGAACCTGTCGGACAGCGGCGCGGTGCTGGACATCCTGCTGAAGGCCCCGCCGCGCGCGGACAGCCGCAAGGACCTGCGCGCGAACCTCACCGGCAACGGCCTGTCGGAGCCGCTGACGGACTGGATCCTCATGAACCTCACGCCCGACGGTGACGGCGTGCGCTGGCGCTTCGACCGCGACGCGCTCCTCCGGCTCCACCGCCGCGTCACCGGCGAGGACCTCTGGCCCGCGGTGGAGCGCCCCGTGCACCCGCCCCTGCGCTGCATCCGCGGCGGTCGCAGCCGGTACGTGTCCGATGAGAGCGCCCAGCGCCTGGAGGACGGCGGCTGCCCCGTGGCCTTCCTCCCGGACGCCGGCCACTTCGTGCACGTGGACAGTCCCCAGGACGTGCTCACGTGGCTGATGGCCCCCTGATGGATACACAGACCGTCCTGCTCGTCTTTGTCGCGGTGGGGCTGGACGGCCTGGCCGGGCTCGCGGGCGGTGTGTTGTCCGAACGTTGGCTGCAACGGCGGCTGCCCGCGCTGGTGGCCTTCGCCGCCGGAACGCTTTTGAGCGCGGTGTTCCTGGAGGTGCTGCCGAAGGCGGTGGAGGCCAAGGGCGATGCCGCCTTCGCGTGGGCCTTCGCCAGCTTCGTCGTGCTGACGTTCATGGAGTGGGCCCTGGGCCATCACCATCACGACGCGGAGGCCGCCGCCGGACACGCGCACGGCCATCATCATGCGCACCCGGTCTCGCCCACGCTGCCCACCGCGCTGCTCGCATCGGATGCGTTGCACAACGTGGGTGACGGTGCGGCGGTCGCGGCGGCCTTCCTCGTGTCTCCTCAAGCAGGCTTCGCCACCGCGTTCGCGGTCATCGTCCATGAGCTGCCGCAGGAGGTGGGTGACTACGCGCTCCTGCGCGCCGCGGGCTGGACTCGCGCGCGGTCGCTGGTCGCGTTGGGCGCGGTGCAGCTCACCGCCGCGGTGGGCGCCGCCGGCGTGTTGCTGGGCACGCGGTATCTGCCTTCGCTCCAGGGCACGGTGCTGGCCATCGCCGGAGGCTCGTTCCTCTACATCGGCGCGGTGGACCTGTTGCCGGAGCTGCGCCGGGGCCCGGACTCACGCCAGCGCGTGGTGGGCTTCCTGTGTGGCCTGCTGCTCATTGGCGGACTGCACTTCGCGGAGCGGTTCGCGGGAGGCCATGGCTGAAGGGCCGCGCCCCTGAGAGGATGGGGCCATGCAAGGAAAGACCGTGATTGTCACCGGTGCCTCCGCGGGCATCGGCGAGGCGCTGGCGGTGGCCCTGGCCGGCCGGGGCGCGAACGTGGCGCTGGCGGCGCGGGATGCCCAGGCGCTGGAGCGCGTGAAGGCGAAGTGCGAGGCCGCGGGCGGCAAGGCGCTGGCGGTGCCCACCGACGTGGGCGACCCGGAGGCGTGCCGCGGCCTGGTGGAGCGCACCGTGGAGGCGTTCGGTGGCGTGGACGTGCTCGTCAACAACGCGGGCATCACCATGCACTCGCGCTTCGAGGACGTGAAGGACCTGGGCCTCTATGAGCGCCTCATGCGCATCAACTACCTGGGCGCGGTGCACTGCACCTTCCACGCGCTGCCGTACATCAAGGCGCGCAAGGGATTGCTCGTCGCCGTGTCGTCGCTGACGGGCAAGACGGGCGTGCCCATGCGCACCGGCTACGCCGGCAGCAAGCACGCGATGCAGGGCTTCTTCGATTCGCTGCGCATCGAACTGTTGGGTACCGGCACGGACGTGCTCGTGGTGTCGCCGGGCTTCGTGGCCACGGACATCCGCGCGCACGCGCTGGGTCCGGAGGGCCAGCCCCTGGGACAGAGCCCTCGCGACGAAGCGGGCCCCACCATGGACGTGGACACCTGCGTGGCCCTCATCCTGCGCGCCATGGAGCGCCGCGAGCGCGAGCTGGTGATGACGCTCACCGGCCGCGTGGGACTGGTGCTCAAGCTGGTGGCGCCCGCGCTGGTGGATAAGCTGGCCGCGCGAGCCATCCGCGGCAAGAAGGCCTGAGGCTACTTCTCCAGCCGCGACACCATGCCCCACAGGCCGTCGAAGGTGGCGTTGCCCACCTGATGCAGGCCGAAGCCCCAGAGGAAGGCGGTCATCCACCCACCGGAGCCGCCCCACGTGGGCGCGAAGACGTCCAACACCTGGAGCCCCAGCAGCACCGCGATGATGGACATCATCCCCAGCACCGCGAGCTCCACCTTCCACAAGTCCCTCGAGCGCGGCAGGGGAATCCAATCCAGGTTCACCAGCGCGTCGGTGCTCGCCTTCGTGGATGACGGCGGCAGCGGGGAGAGGTTCCCGGTGGCGGGACCGCCGGGCAGCGGTGATGGCGACGGCTGCGGCGATTCCATGGCCGGCTGCGAGAAGGGGTCCAGCGTCACTGCGGAGGGGACGGACTCCAGGGCCAACCGGCCGCCCGTGGACACCGGGGGCGGCGGGAGCGTGACGTGGCGCGCGAAGTCCTCGCGGGCGGCGCGGTACTCCGCCGCGGCCAGGTTTGCTTCGCCCTTGTCCAACTGCTCTCGCGCCGCCGCCAGCCGCGCGTCCACCGCGGTTCGCCAGTCCGCCAGCGTGTTCAGGCCCCCTCCGGATTGCGCCTGGAGCTGCGTCAACGCCTCCTCCAGGTTGTCCACCAGCTCGCGCAGGTACAGCGCGTGCGCGGACTGGTAGTAGAGGTATGCCTCGTCCACGCTCGCGGACATGCGGGCCCGCGACCGGGCCAGCTGTTCGCCCACGCGCAGGCGCAGCGCCGCCCACTCCTCCTGCGTGAAACCGCCGGGCAGCTCCTTCGCGGTGAAGGCATCCTCCAGGTCCGTCAGGAGGATTTCGAGGAACGCCTCGCGCGCGGTCTCCACCAGCCGGCGCGACGCCTCCAGGTCGGGCCCCGGCAGCTGCTGACGCGCGCGCAGCACATACAGGGGCAGCTCGCCCTGGAGCCGGCGGCTCACGGGGTCATCCCCGCGCTGGGAGGACAGCGTCCGCGACTGCTGCTCCAGCTCCGTCAGCCGCGCCTCCAGCACCGCGCGGGCCACCGCCTCCAGGTCGAGCGTGCGCAGCAGTTGCACCTGTTCGGTGAAGTCCGCGGACGTGGCTTCATCATTCTGGAGCAGCGTCTCCACCGCCTTGAGCTTGCGCTCGGCGTCCAGCAGCGCCACGCCCTTGAGCCCCTCCAGCTGCCGCAGGAGCACGGACCAGAGGGAGAAGAGCTGGAGGCGCGCCTCGAAGAGGGCGAGCACGGAGTCCTGCACGACGAGCCCGCTCAGCGGCCGCTGGATGTCCGCGAGGAGCGCGTCCACCTGGCGGCGCAGCGACGCGGCCACGGTGGCCTCGCGCTCCAGCGGACGGGCGGGCACCAGCGAGAGCAGCTTCTGTCTCGCGAACTCCGCGCGGCTGCGCAGGTTCACGCGAGGGCGCACGCGCTGCACGTAGAAGCGCACCGCCGCGGACGTCACCACGCCCAGGAAGATGAGGAACGCGCCGAACAGCGCGGGCGTCTTCACCCAGACGGTGAAGGCCTGCTCCACCGCCGCGCCCTCCGGCACCAGCAGCCGCACCGTGCCGGTGTACTCGCCGGACTCCGGCAGGTCGTCCACGTCCAGGCTCAGCAGGCCGGTGCCGTAGGCGGGCACCTGGAGGATGCCTTCCTTCCCCGTGCCTTGCGGCTGGCCATCCGGTCCTCGGAAGAACCACTTCGCATCCTGCGCCTGCACGGGCGCGGCACCGTCACCCGAGCCGCCCGCCCTGCGGTCCAGTTGCACCACCGCCGCGGGCCCCACCGCGCCGCCCACGCCCGCCGTCTCCCGGAAGGTCAGCCGCACCGTGGCCTTGCCGGAGAACGGCCCCAGCGTCCAACCGCGCGCGGGGGCCACCGGATAGAACTGCACCGTGGGCGCCATCGCCACTCGCTGCACGACGAGCGGGGTGACTTCCCGCACGCCATCACCCAGGAGCACCACGCGGCCGTGGTAGTCGCCCGCCGCGGGCAGGTCCGCGGACAGCGTCACCGTCACCGGCTGCCGCACGGAGATGGGCACCTCCGCCGCGCCTTCCGTCGTGCCCACGCGCACCGTCACCGGCACCTGCGTGCCGTCCGCCGCGAGCAGCGGATCCACCAGCACCGTCACCCGCGTGACCTCCGCGCTCGCGTCGCGCGGTGACTCCGGAGACACGTCCGTGGGCGTGGGCAGCAGGTCCACGCGCAGCACCGTCTCCAGGTGGGCAGTGGACGTGCGCAGGCGCACCTGATTGTTGGAGGACAGGCCGGCGAGGCCGAAGCGCGGCGCCGCGCCCGCGAGCATGGGCCACAGGCAGAGCACGGCGCACGCCAGTGTCACGCCCGTGGGGAGCAGGACCTTCACGGCCATGGTGCTTCGAGCGGGAAGGCTCATGCGCGCGGACGATAGCAGTCCCCTCCTCCGCGCTCGCATGCGCGTCCACGCGTTATTTCACTCCCAGCCCAGGCGGCGCAGCACGCTCCCGGACAGGCTCCCGCGGATGGCGTCCAGGGGGATGCCCTCGTCGTCCTCGGCGGATTCGTGGCCGGGGCGCGGGTCTCCGCTGTGGTGCAGCGCGACCAGCTCCAGGTCCGGCGTGAAGCACGGCGACCCGGACGAACCCGGGTGCGTGTTGGTGCAGTACGTGACTCGCGTCTGGGAGCGGTTGACCGTCTGGAACGTGTCCAGCGCCACCTGCATGGGCCGGCCCTTCGGGTGCTGCACCACGAGCGCCAGCGCGCCGGGCTCGAACGCCGTGGGCGACGACGGGGCCAGCGGGACGAAGCCGCGCGGCCCGTCCCCCACCCGGTCCTCGCCCGGGGCGTCCTGGATCTGCAGGAAGGCGTAGTCCAGCTCGTCGCGCGTGGCCTCGCGCGGACGCGGGTGCATCAGGTCCGCCGGGCTGTGCGGACTCTGCGCCAGGCACGCCGTCACCGCGTACACCCGGCCGGGATGCACCGCGATGCGGTCCGGCAGCACCTTCAGGTCGAAGCGCACGCGCAGCGCCTCCAGCAGCCGGTGCTCGATGACGTGCGAGTTCGTCAGCACGATATCCGGCGCCACCAGGAAGCCCGTGCCCAACGCGCGGCCGCCCTCCAGCTCCACGCGGCACACGCGCCGAGACAGCGTGGTCAACCGGTCGCGCCAGGCCTGCGGCGTCAGCGCCAGCCTGGACTGCTGGACGATGCGCGCCAGGGCACTGCCGGACACGCTGCGCTGCACGGAGGACAGGTAGCCCTGCAGGAAACGGCGGATGCGCGGATGGCCTGGCGCCGCCGCTTGCGCGCCGCGCACCAGCACGTCCGTCCACCCCTCCGCCTCCGCCGTGCGCACGAGCGCCCGGGCCCGCGCCGCCCCCTCCCGTTCGACGGGGGGCACCAGGCTGCGGCCGCATTTCACCTCGACCATCCGGAGGAGCTCCTCCACCGAGGTGAACGCGCCCAGGAGAGCGTGGGTCAGTTCCTCCTGTTCGGAGCCTTCAAGCTCCATCCGTCTCCTCGCTGCCGCGCGCGATGCATCTCCGCCGTGCACTTTGAAGTGTACGCATGCGGGCAGCGATTGCACCGGGCGGGGGGCGCCCGGCGGGACGGGCCCCTGCCGCGCTTCCGGCGCGCATTCCACTCGCACCCGAGGCCAGACGGAAGGGTCCTGTACCGGCGCCGTGAGTGGAGAATGACCCCACACACAGCGCCGGAGGGATTCAGCGCACCGCCCAGGTGGTGGGCGGCAACGACGCGGTGATGTCCGGCCGGCCAGGCACACCCAGTCGCGCCGCGCCCGCCTGCAACGTCCCGGCGAGCGTGGGCAGCACGCGGAACTCCACCTGCACCAGCGCGCCCTGCTCCCTGGGAGAAAGGTCCAAGGACAACGCACCATCCTGCACATCCCAGGAGGTCACCTGTCCGGACGCCACGAGCGCGGCCAGGCTCGCGGGATCCACCTGCACACCCGCGGGCAGCTCCTGCTGGAAGCGCAGCGGCAACGAGGACGGCGCACCCACCTGGACGCGCACGTTCGTCAGTTGTCCCACGCGCGCCTCCTTCGGCCCCGTCACGGCCAGCTGCAGGCCACCCTTCACCTCGCTCTTCCAGGGCACCGCCGCGGACAGCGCCAGGGAGAAGCCCAGCCCCGGCACCGCGGGCTCCGCGCGCACGGTCCACGTGTGCGACCCCGCCGAGCCCGGCGCCGCGGCCTCCAGCGCCAGCACTTCGCGCAACGCCTTCGTGTCGTAGGTGCCCTCCGTGACGACCTGTCCGTCGCGCGCCACCGACACACGCACCTGGGCAGGCAGCGGATCCTTGAAGAGGGCCAGCGCCGCGCGCAGCCCCACGCGGTTGGCCTGCCCATCCCCCCAGCCCAGGCCCGGCGTGTAGTGCGCGAGCAGCCAGGCGCCCAGGTCCGCGAGCGGCGCCTTCGCATCACCCTGGAGGGCGAGCACCGCCATCGCCGTGGCCTCCGCCTCCGAGGGCATCTCCCCGTCCGCGCGCACCGTGTCCGGCTCCACCGGCAGCCACGCGGTGCCGTCCGTGCCGGTCTTCAGCGCCTCGCGCACGCGGGTGCGCAGGGCGTCCGCCACGCCGCCCTCCGCGGAGCCCTCCGCCAGCAGCACCGCCGCCGTGTAGCCGTCCTTCACCTGCGGCAGGTAGCGCTCGAAGACGCCCGACGCGCGCACGGTGAAGGCCGCCGCGCGCTGCTTGCCCTCCGGGGTGCCCTGCGCCGCGCGCACCGTGCGGGCGCAGTTCGCCGTCGCCACCAGCAGCCGCTGGAGCGTCCAGCCCTCACCGCCCTGGCAGGTGCCATCCGGCCGCTGCGCCTGGGCCACCTGCGCCACCAGCCGCTCGCCCAGCCGCGCGAGCACCGGGTTGTCCGGGTGGGCCAGCGCGCCCTCCGCGAGCCGCGTCGCCACCTCTATCGACGGCGCTCGCGCCGCGCGCAGCACCCGCTGCGTCGCCACCAGCGACAGCGCCTTCAGCGCAGCGGGGTCCGCCGTCTCGCCCAGCGACTTCAAGAGCTCCGGCGCCTGGCCCGCGAGCAGCAACGCGTACGCGTCCCCGGCCACGTCCACGGGACGGCGCTCCACCGCCGCCAGCTCCGCGCGCACCATGCCCAGCGCGCCCGGGTACACCTGCAAGCGCACCCTCTCGCTGCCGGCCTGTGCGTCGGCGGGGCCCACCAGGGACAGCGTGCGCGGCGCCGCCAGCGAACCGCCGCGCGTCTGGACCACGGGCTGACCGGTGGCCCACACGTCGAAGTCGCGCACCACCGCGTCCGTGTCCCCCAGCGAGGCGCGCAGCGTCACCGGCCCCGCGCCTCCGGCCTTCACCGTCACCAACTCCACCACGCTGCCGCGCGCGGGCACCCGCACCGTGCGAGCGCCGGCCTCCACCTGCGCGCCCTTCACGTCCACCTTGAGCGAGGCCTCCACGGCCTTGTCCGTGGTGTTCACCACCTGCACCGGCAGGCGCACCGTGTCGCCCGCGCGCAGGAAGGGCGGCAGCACCGGATCCACGTACGTGGGCAGCGTGCCCGCGAAGGACGTCACCGCCCCCGCCTGCGCGCCGGAGCGAGAGTGCGCGAGCGCCAGCACCCGCCACTGCGTCAGCCGGTCCGGCACGCGCACCGGCACCGTCGCCGAGCCGTTCGCGTCCGTCACCACCAGCGGTTCGAAGAGGAACGTCTCCGGGAACCACGCGCGGGTGGGCGCCGCCGCCGCGCCGTCGCGGTCCTTGCTGACGCCCCCTTCCTCCATCTCCGGCTCCGGAGGAGGTGCCGCCATCTCCATCACGGGTGCCGCGGCCATCGGAGCTTGGGCCGGTCCGCCGCCTCCCCGTGAACCGACGGACTCGTCGTCATACGAGTTCGCCGACCCGAAGCTCTTCATCGTCTTGCGCTGCAGACCCTCATCGCCGGAGCCTGGCGAGCTCTTGGTCGCGACGAACTCATCCCCCGCGAGCGCCGCGGCGGAGCTCCCCATGAGGCGGCGGACCGACTCCCCCGTCACCACCGCGATCATCACCCCGCCCAGCACGAACCCCACCCCGAGGCCCACCGCCCCGGACATCCACGAGCGCTGCTTCATGGCGCCTCCCGGGCGACCCACGCGCCCCAGTTCACGACGTCCTCCGGCAACCGCGTTCCATTCACCACCACCGCGCGAGGATCCGTGAGGGCCAGCAGGTCCTCCGGCAACCGCGACAACCGCAGCTTGCGGCCGAACGCATCCGTCACCTTCTGCCCGCGCTGCTCGCACGCGGCCAGCGACTCCGCCCACAGCCGCGCGAGCCCCGCGGGGTCCAACGTCTCACCCTCGGGCGCGGTCTCCTCCCACTTGCGCGTGCGCGCGTGCAGCTCCGTCAGCACCGCGTAGAAGGGCTCCGTCAGCTCCGCGTCCGGGGAGAAGGGGCTCGTGGCGCTCGCCGACAGGGGCGTCTCCACATCCTCCAGCGTGGGCACCGCCGTCACGCGCAAGAGCGCCGCCGCGGCCGCGTTCGCGCCCCGGATGCGCCCCATGGCCAGCGCCTGGCCGTCCAGCACGCCGAAGGCCGGCGTGGCCACCGACGGAGAAGGCCTCAGCCCGTCCAGCGCATCCGCGCCCGGCAGCGGCGCCAGCTGGGACAGCGTCTCGTCCACGCCGAAGAGGCCCACCGCCGCCTCGCCGTCCTTGCCGTCCACGCGCGTGTGGACCTGGAGACGCGCCAGCTCCCCGGGCGCGTACGCGGGCTTGTCCGGAGACACCTCCACCGTCAGCGATGCGCGAGGCGCCACATACACGCGCGCGGTCGCCGCCACGCCCTCCACCTGCGCCCAGCCCTCGAAGTCCTTGGGCAACGTGAAGTGCGCGGAGCGCGTGGCCGCGTCCAGCTTCTCCTTCAGGCGCGTCGGCCCCGCCACCAGCTCCAGCGTCTTGGGCAGCTCGCCCGTGAAGCCGGGGCCGCGCAGCAGCTCCACCTTCACGGACTCGCCCGCCTTCGCCAGCACCGGCGTCATGCGGAGGCGCAGCGGCGGCAGGCGCGCGGGGCGCAGCACGAACTTCGTCTCCCCCATGTCCTGGCCGTCCCACTTCGCGCGGACCTTCAACTCGTAGCCCAGGAACGTGGTGGCCTGGGGCGGCCGGGGAATGCCGTTGCCGCCGTACGTCGGCTGCGTGATGAAGCGCACCACGCCCATGGCCTCCGACGGCCTGCGTCCCGCCAGCAGCTCCGCCTGCGTCGACGCCGGAACGCGGATGCGCGCGAAGCGCTCCTTCACGCACGCCAGCACCGCAGCCGGGAGCGCGTCATCCGTCGCGGGCTCCGCCACCCAGGACAGCGCCAGCTCCGGCTTGTCCGCCCACCGCCGCCACGTCATCACGCCGGGCACCGCCACGGCGCGGTCCAGCGTGGGCGGCAGGCACGAGCGCGCATCCAGCGCGGCGACCGTCAGCCCCTCGCTCACGCCCCGCTCGTCCCCGAAGGCGACCTGCGTGTTCCAGCGAATCGAGGGCAGGCCTGGATCCATGACCTGGAAGCGCAGCTGGAGCATCCGCTCCGCGCGCGCCGGCAGTCCCCGCGCACGCAGCGCCGACGCCATGCACGCCTCCAACCCCTCCTCCGCGCCGGCCACGTCCAGCACCTGCCCGGACGCGCCCACCCGCACCACGAACTCCGCCATGGAGGCGCCGGAGGACGGGCTGACGAAGCGCGCGCAGGGATGCAGCACCGGCAGCAACCGCTCCAGCGCGAGCTGATCCTCCAGCGACGACTGCCCTCCCTGAGTGCCCAGCAGATCCCGCGACGACGCGAGCGACACGGGCGGCGGACGCGGCTGCACGCGCACCGGCAGCGGCGGCACCACCACGTTCACCGCGGGGCCGGGGTCCAACTGGAAGGCGGCCACGCCGTCCTCGTCCGCCACCGCGCTCACGCCCTTGTCGCGCGGGTCCCACGCGCGCGTCACCATCACCTCCGCGCCCGGCAGCACCTGGCCCGACGCGGTGGTGGCGCGCAGGTAGACGCGGTTGCTGAAGCCCGCCACCAGACCGTCCTCCAGCTCCGTCACGGAGGACACGGCCACCGCGTCCTCGGACAGGAGGAGCGACACGCCGCCGCGCACCGGCTCGCCCGTGGGGTCCTTCGCCTCCAGGCTCGCGCTCAGCGTGGCCTGGCCGCGCAGGTCCTGGGGCACGCGCGGCAGCGTCACGCGGAAGCGGCCGGCGGCATCCGTGCGCGCCTTCGTGGGCAGCTCGCCCCGGAGCCACTCCGTCGGAGGAGGCCATGCGCCCGCGTGGCTCCACGCCAGCGTCACGTCCGTGTCCGCCACCGGCGCGCCGGACGCGTAGGACACCTGCCCCGTCACCTCCGGCGTGTCGTTGGCGCGCCAGAAGGGCCGGGGGCTCTTCGCCTCCATCCGCAGGCGCGGCAGCGTGAAGGGCTCCACCGTGAAGGTCGCGTCACCGGAGGCGCCACCGCTGGTCCACGCCACCGACCACGTGCCCGTGGGCGCGCCCCGGTCCAACGGGAAGTCCCCCGCCACCACGCCCCAGCTGCCCGCGGGCGCGCGCTCCTCCAGCACCACCTCGCCGGAGGGGTCCATCACCTTCCACGTCCCCGGCCGTCCATCGAGCGGCGACAGGTCCTTCGCGCGCAGCGCCACCGCGCGGAAGCGCACCCGGTGCCCGGGCTCGTAGAGGGGCCGGTCCGTCAGCACGCGCACCCGCGCGGGCGCGTACAGGGGCAGCGCCGCGTCCACCGTGCCGGTGCCCAGCGGCGTGGTGAGGCGTGCGCGCAGCTGGTAGTCGCCGTCCGGCACCGCGGGCAGCGTCACCGGCGCCGACAGGGCACCGGAGTCTTCGCGCTCCCAGCGGCCCTTGGCATCCAGCGGCAGCGGCGTCTCCTTGCCGGCCGCGTCCACCAGGAACAGCGCCGCCGTGCCGCGACCCACGAGGGCCTCGAGTTCGCGGCCCTCCGCGTCCATGCCGTGCGCCTGTGCCCAGACCGTCACCCTGCTGGAGCCTCCCCGCGCGAGCCCGCTGGCGGACATGCTCACCGTCTGGCGGAGCTCGCCGTCCGGACACGCGGGCACCTCCACGCCCTGGAACATCCAGGCGGACAGACACCGCCCGGAAGCCATGAAGGCCAGGCCTCCCCCCAGAAACAACAGCCCGAGCCCGCCGGCCACCCATCGCCGGCGCTGGATGCCACCTGTCATGCGTTTTCTCCCCGTCTTTCCACTGTACGCCGGAAAGCGCGGAGCCGGTCCCCACCTCCCCCCGTTGACGTATCCGTCGGGCGGCTGAGCTAGGGTGATGCGTCATGGTCGTTTCGAAGAACCGTCCCCCGCAGGATGCCCTGCCGCCCCGCCTGGATGCGCTGCTCGAAGCGTTGATGGACCGCGACTTCGCGACGCGGCTTCGCAAGGTCTACCAGGCGGCCGCGGTCGCCATCGACCGGCTGGGGCACCTGAGCATCGTGAAGTACGAGCCCACCACCGCCGAACCCGACGACGCCGCGGACCTGTCGTTGTGGGAGACCATGGCGCCCGCCATCGGCGAGACGCTGACGGACGTCAACAAGCTGGTGGCCGCCATCCGCGACGCCTTCCCGCCGCCCGCGCGCCCCGCCGCGTCCAACGACGGCGGCTGGGCCCCGCCGCCCGCGAGCTCCGACGAGCGCCTGTCGCAGGAAGCGGAGGCCGTGCTGCACGCCAGCGCGGAGCGCCTGTCCAAGCGCGTGCAGGAGCTGGGCGTGCAGATGCGCCGGCCAGAGGTGGTGAGCGACCGCTGGACGCTGATGTCGGAGCTGGCCGCGTCGCGCGCGGACTTCCGCAACCGCATCGGCGACCTCGTGTACCTCACCGCCGCGGCCTTCGCGGACGTGCGCCGCGAGGACGTGGTGCCCGGCTACACGAACCAGGTGGGCGCGCGCGTGGCCCTGCGAGGCGCCGCGGCGGACCTGCGCCGCTCACTGCAGGGCCGGCTGGAGCGCGCCGCGAAGGCCACGGACGCCCAGCGGCCCGCGCTGGCGAGGCAGGCCGAGGAGAGCCTGGCCGCGTTCGTGTCCCTGCCCGCGTCGCTCGCGCTGAAGACGCCCACCAAGCGCGAAATCGTCGCGGCGCGAGGCCGGCTGCGCGAAGCGGGCACGCAGTCCGCCCTGGGGCCGGAGGTGCTGCCCGGGATGGTGGAGCCCTTCCTCGCGCTGATGGAGGACGCGATGGAGGAGCTGACCCGCGCGTGGCTCACCGTGCACGACCGAGCGGTGTGGGCCGCGAGCAGCGCCCGGCTGGAGCAGGTGGACATGCACCTGGAGCTGGGCTCTTCGGGCGCGGCGCGGGTCCTGGAGGAGGCGGTGGCGGCGGCGGGCGCGCTCTCGGGCCGCTCGGCGCCCTTCGACGTCTTCCTGCGCAAGGGCCGTCAGGAGGCCTCGGAGGGGCTCAACGAGGCCGGCGCGAGAGACCTGCTCGCCCGCTTCCGCGAGCGGCTGGCCAGTCTGCCGTTCAGCTAGCGGGCCTCACGCCTCCACGGGGCCCGGGAACCTCCGGGGCCCTGGAAGCGGACGGCCAGGCGAATCACCCGGAGCTTCAGGGCTTCGCGGGCGTGGCCGGCGCGGGCAGCGCGGGGGCGTCCTTCTTCGGAGGCAGGATGCGCAGCTCCTCGAAGCGCTCCGCCAGCGTCTGCGGCGTCAGCTCTTCCTGCCACTGCTTGGGGTTGGTGTTCCACCCGAAGTCGGCCGGCACCTTGCCGCCGCCCTGGCTGGTGTAACCAATCATCTCCGGGAACTGCGCGGACCAACGGCCGCCCGGATCCGGCTCCTTGGTGACGTGCTGCCGGTTGGGGAGGATGAAGGGCTTGGGCTTGGGAGCATCACTCATGCAGCCAAGCCTCTCCGAAAGAGACCTCATTGGGTAGAGCCAAGCAGGGCTCCTGCCGCCTTCGCGCGTGGTTCTTGGGGGGCAGCACGCTCGGCCCCAGCTCGAACACCGCCGCGAAATAACGCGCCTGGGACTCGCTGCCGTACCGGTAGCGCCGCACGCCCGCCGAGTGCGCCACCTCCACCCGCCAGCCCTTCCGGTCGCACATGACCTTCACTGTGTTCCCTACACCCATCCCGCACCTCCCCCGTCCCGTTGCTGTCCGAGGGGGTGCGCTATGAAATCCCCGTGCCAGCGCTCGCCAGCCCGCTCAAGAGGTTGCGTTGTCGCCGGGTGAGCAGTCGGAGATCGGCCGGTAACCTTTGCAGGCTGCCTTGAAGGGCCGTCTTCTGTGCCCGAAAGGTGGGGCAAGGCGCCATACCGGGTCCTCGCGGGGAGGGAACCGGTCTGCTTGTGTCGGGCAGATCCTGCGTTAACTCAATGGCATGACCCAATTCGAGACCCAGAGCGGAGAGCGGTTCGCGGACTTCGATCTTCCCGAGGGCTGCATGATGTGTGGCGGCGCGGTCTCCATCCGGGCCACGCCAGCGGGTGCTCACGGCTATTGCCCGCACTGCCATGTGCTGTCGCGTCCACAGATGCGCGTGAAGCCCAATGGCGTCGAGCTCTCCTTCGAGACCACGGCGCTCGCCTGAAACGAATCGCCTGACGCCCGTGCCGCACGGGCGTCAGTGCACCAGGGACAGGAGCAGCGGCGCGGTGGCGAACGACAGCGGAATGCCCACGCCCACCATCAGCACCGCCAGGTCCGCGTCCAGGTCGTGCTCGGCGGCGAGGATGGCCGCCGTCACCATGGGCGCCATGGCGATTTGCAGCACCGTGGTCTGCCTCACCACCAGCTCAAGCCCGGGCATGAGCATCAGCAAGCCCAGCACCGCCAGCGGCGCGAGCACCAGCTTGTAGGACAGCCCCAGCGCGAGCGCCGGCACACGTGGCCAGAGCCCCTTCAGCCGCAGCTGGAAGCCCACGACGAACAGCGCCAGCGGCGTGAGCAGGTCGCCCAGCCGCTGCAGCACGGATTCCAGCCAGTCCGGGAAGGGAAAGGGGCGCAGGAGCAGCGCCAGCACCAGCGCCTGGAACGGGGCGAACCCCACCACCTTGCGAGCGAGTGTGCGCACGGACAGCTCCGTCCGGGCGCTGGCCCTCGCCGCCGTCAGCGTGGCGAGCGTCGCCAGCACCAGGAACGAGCCCAGCTGATCCGCCACCACCGCCACCGGCACGCTCGAGGGCCCCAGGAGCGCGGCGGCCATGGGCAGGCCCACGAAGGCCGTATTGCCCAGCCCCGCGGTGAGGATGAGCGCCGTCACCGACTCGCGCGACAGCCCCAGCCGGGGCCCGAGCAGGCGAAGGAAGAGCACCGCCCCCACGAAGAGCAGCCACGGCGCCGCGGCGGCCACCACCAGCCCGGGCGCGAACTCCAGCCGATGCATGGCGCGCAGCACCAGCGCCGGCAGCGACACGTTGAGGAGGAAGACGTTGAACGCGGGCGCCGTCCCTTCGGGGAACCGGCCACTGCGTCGCGCCAGCACGCCCAAGACGAGGCACACCCCCAGAAGTCCGATGACCTGCCCCATGCCCGCCTTGCGTCCCGCCTTCCAGGGTGTGGATTGGCGCGGCAACCTGGAGGAGCCCGCCAGCGATGTCCAGCGCCATGAAGGTGCGGCCGGGGAAGTCGCGTTTCGCGCGCGACTGGAATGCATGAGGCTCCAACCGCCCGTGTGAGCCAGAGGGCGCATGGAAACGCGCGGGGCGCGAGCGCATGCTGGCGCGCGCCCGCGGTCAGTCCCTCCTCTCCACGTCCGTCGGACATCCCGCCATGAATCCCGTTGCCACGGTGTTGAGAGCGCTGGGCGGGGGTGGCCTGCCACGGACGTATTGGGTCCTGTGGGTGGGCACCTTCGTGAACCGGCTGGGGTCCTTCGTCGCGCCGTTCCTGGCGCTCTACCTCACGCGCGAGCGCGGCTTCAGCATCGAGCAGGCGGGCTTCATCGTGGCGCTCAACGGCGCGGGCGCGGTGCTGGCGGCGCCGCTGGGGGGCATGCTCGCGGACCGGGTGGGCCGGCGGCTGACGCTCGCGGGGGGCCTGTGGCTGGGGTCGGGGGCCATGCTGCTCATCGGCCACTCGGAGACGCCGGGGCGCATCGCGGTGGCGGCCTTCCTCCTGGGCATCCTGGGGGACCTGTACCGGCCGGCGGTGTCCGCGGCGGTGGCGGACCTGGTGCCGCCCCGGGACCGGGCGCGCGCGTACGGGTTGCTCTACTGGGTCATCAACCTGGGCTTCGCCATCGCGCTGCCGTTGGCGGGCCTGCTCGCGGGGATGGGCTACCGGCTGCTCTTCATCGCGGACGCGGTGACCACGTTCCTCTACGGCTGCTGCGTCTGGGCGTTCGTGCCGGAGACGCGGCCCCCGGAGGCTCGAGCGGCGCACGCGGAGCACTCCCCGCTGGGGGCGGTGCTGACGCCCTTCCGTGACAGCGTGTACCTGGCCTTCTGCCTGCCGGTGTTCGCGCTGGCCCTGCTCTTCCACCAGAGCTTCATGAGCCTGCCGGTGACGCTGACCCAGCAGGGCCTGACGCCCGCCCAGTACGGGCTGGTGATGTCCGTCAACGGCGTGCTCATCGTCGCGCTCCAGCCGTTCGTCGTGCGAGGCGTGGGCCGGGTGCGCCGCTCCACCGCGCTGGCGGTGGCGGGCGTGCTCACCGCCGTGGGCTTCGGGCTGCACGCGCTGCCAGCCACCGTGCCGCTCGCGATGGCGGCCGTGGCGGTGTGGACGCTGGGCGAAATCGTCCACTCGCCGGTGGCGCCGTCGGTGGTGGCGGACCTGGCGCCGGCGGAGCTGCGCGGCAGCTACCAGGGCGCGTACCACATGATGTGGGGCCTGGCGTCCAGCATCGCCCCCGCGTTGGGAGGAGCGATGCTGGGCCACGTGGGTGCCACCGCGCTGTGGGCGGGCTGCTTCTGCGTGGGCCTGGCCGCGGCCGCGTGGCACCTGACCATCGCGGGAGCGCGCAGGCGCCGGGTGGAGACGCTGCGGCTGGAGCGCCCGGAGATGAGCGCCAGCCTGGACTGAAGGGCGCGGCGGGCGCCCTGGCGCGAAGCCGGAGCGCACCGCGCCGGGTGAGGCAGGTACGGCGGACTACGGCCCCACGCCGAGCAGGGCTTCCGGCTTCGTGAGGCCGCGCGCGCGGGCGACGGGCTGGAGGATGTCCTGCGGGGGCGCGTCCGCGGTGAGCAGCAGCGCGCGCACGGCGGTCTCCACCACGTCCTCCGCGCCGGGGCGCACCATGCCGCGCCGGGCGTCCTCCACGCGCTTGCCGCGGTACAGGTCGAAGCGCTCCTTCACGTGCTTCGCCACGTCCGCCACGGCCTTGTCGCCCGCGTCCACGCGCAGCTCCAGTTCGTTGCGCAGCTGCACGGGGTCCGCGAGCACGCCGTAGCGGTCATAGCCCTTGTGCGCCAGGTCCTCGTGCAGCACCGCGTAGTCCTGCGTGTTGGGCGCGGGCACCTGCTGGGGCGTCAAGAGGTCGCGCATCACCGACGTCACCGTGGCCGTCACGGTGAGCCGGTGCAGCTGCACGTCGTAGACGAAGTCCGAATACATGGGCTCCTCCACGGTGATGGGCTCGCGGAAGACGGAGTCGCGGTTGCGCTGCACCTCGGTGCGCTGGGTCTCCGCCTTGTCCAGGGCCACCTGCACGGCCACCTCCAGCACGCGCGCCGCCTTGGACTTCATCGACATCAGGCCCTCATCCTGGGTGCACTGGCCCGAGCAGCGCTCCGGGTCGCACTCGCCAGGCACCTTGCCCGGGCTCTTCGCGTCGCGGGCCTCCTCGCCGCACTCCTGGATGGCCGCGCGGCACTCGCGCTTCTCCCGCTCACGGCAGCGTTCGGCGACGTCGCGCAGCGTGCCCAGCTCCAACTGGGCCTTGAGGTACTCGCGCAGCACGGCGGCCTGCTTGCGCTCCACGCCCTCCAGGGTGCGCTCCGCCTCCAGCAGCTTCTTCTCGTAGTCGCCGCGCTTGGGGTTGGGCACGGAGCGGTTGCCCGCGAGGTAGCGCTGGCTGCGCTGCGAATCCTCCACCGCCTTGAGCGGCAGCACTCGCTCCAGGGACAGGTCCAGCTTCACGCCCACGCGGCCCGGGGGCGCCTCCGTCACGACCTTCAGGGGCAGCTTCGTGGGGAGCGCCGAGGCCAGCCGTCCCGCGCTCAGCCGCTGGGCGACGTCGGGGGCCTGGGCGTTGTCCTCCACGGGCGTGGCCACCACCAGGAAGGCCACCTCGTCGCGCAGCCGCTGCCGCACGGACTCCGCGCGCTCACGGGCGGCGGTGGCACCCACGCGCTCCTGGTCCGCGCGCACGTAGGCCACCAGCGCGTTGCCCAGCTTGCCTGCCTTCTCCAGCGTCTCCGCGCTGGCGAAGAAGCGCCTGGCCCACGCCACCTGTACGGCGTCCACGCCCTTGCGAGCGTTCACGTGGTCCGGCGCCACGGCCAGCACCGCGTCCAGCTCCGCTCGAGCGTCCTGGAGCTTCTCCTCCTTGAGCAGCCCCAGGGCCACCTGGACGCGCGCATCCAGCGTCTGGGCGAGCAGCGCGCGGGCCCCTTCATGGTCGGGGTTCAGCTCCAGCACGCGCACCAGCAGCTTGGTGGCGGACGGCAGGTCCCCGGAAGCGTGGGCGGCGCCGGCCTCCTGGTACACCTCCTCGCCCCACTCCCTGCGCACCGCGCGCAGCTTCACGGTGATTTCGGAGGCCTCCGGATCCGCGGCCAGGGCGCGCAGGTAGGCGGCTTCGGCTTCCGCCCAGTGGCGCTCCTTCACGGCGCCGTCGCCCTCGCGCACCGCGCGGGAGAAGGCGGAACAGCCGCTGAGCAGCACGAGCGACAGCAGGGCCAGGGCGCTCAGCCAGCGGGAGGAATCGCGGGGGGTTCGGGCGGCGGGGGAGCTCACGCGCCGCATTCTCGCGGGAAAGCGCTCCGGGCGTGAAGATTCCGACGGCCTGCCCGGCTGGTTGCTCCGCGTGAAGGCAGACATCCTGGCGGGACGGGCCAAGGACGCCCGACGTCATTAGGCTGTTGTGCCTTTTGAATGTGTCGCACCCACACGGTCTTCTGCTGGCAGCGATGAGCCGGGGTGCAAGCGTTCAGTGTCCAGGCGACGGACTGCCGGGAATGACGCGACGCACCAGTCAGTAGAGGGAATCAGCACCCACGAGGGGGGCTAGAGAGAACCCAATGCCTTGTCCACAGCCGCGTCCCACCAAGTTCCACCTCCCGCTGCGGGCCGATACCTTCTCCATCGAGGACCACCGCAACGTCCACTGCCGTTTCTACGGCGGCTGCATCGACGTGGCGGTCCGTCAGGACTGGGAGAGCTTCACCTGCGCCAAGTGCCCCATGTTCCAGCAGGACAAGGCACCAGGCGCCAGCTCGTTTGCCTTCACGCAGCCCGCGAACTTCGGGCAGCCGTAGGTGTCTTTGTTTCAATCCCTGTGATTGAGCCGGCCGGGCGTCCTGGGCGCCCGGCCCCTGCGTTCCGGGAGGACCGGGCCCACCTTGTCAGGCGGCGAGGGGGCAGCGGATGCAGGAGCATCGCGTCACATCCTGGTTGGAGTTGCAGGACCTGGTGTTCGCGGGCTCATGGAACGAGCCGCTGGGCCGGTTCCGCACGAGCTTCGTGTTCCGGGGCGTTCCGGACGCGACGTTGGATTTGACGGCGACGCTCAACCGTCAGGGGGCGTTCGTGCGGTTGGAGCGGGACCTGCTGCGGGCCTTCCGCAAGTACGCGCGAGGCGTGCCGGGCACGGAGCGGCTGACGTCCATCTGGGACTGGCTGGCGCTGGCGCAGCATCACGGGATGCCGACGCGGCTGTTGGATTGGACGTTCAGTCCCTACGTGGCGCTGCACTTCATGACGGAGCGCACGGACCTGCTGGAGCAGGACGGCGCCGTGTGGTGCGTGGACTATCACCAGACGAACCAGCAGTTGCCCCGGCCGCTGCGTGAGCAGTTGCGGTTGGAGGGGGCGGACGTGTTCACGGCGGAGATGCTGGCGACGGTGGCGGGGGACCTGGCGACGTTCGACGGGTTGGGGGAGCATCCGTTCGTCTTGTTCTTCGAGCCGCCGTCGCTGGATGCGCGCATCGTGAATCAGTTCGCGCTGTTCTCGGTGATGAACGGGCCGGGGCTGAGCCTGAACGAGTTCCTGGGGCACCAGCACCAGGGCGTGCGCAGGCTGGTGGTGCCGGCGCGGCTCAAGTGGGAGATCAGGGACAAGCTCGACCAGGCGAACATCACCGAGCGGGTCCTCTTCCCCGGCCTGGACGGCCTCAGCCGCTGGCTGCGCCGTTACTACGCTCCGCGTCCCCGATAGGAGCAGGAACCTGTGGCTCTGGCGCGGGCGTTGGGACCTGGGGTGGCTCAGCAGGTATGCCTTCATCCGGAGGTCCCGGTGACTCCGCGACCACGTCCCCCTGGGGTGTGACGGCGTAGAAGAACCATCCATCCAGGATGCGTCGGCGCGGTCCCGCGCATCGCTCGAAGTCGGGATCCAACAGCACGTAGTAGAGCCCTGGTGTCGGGCCCGTGAAGAGCGAAACGTTGAGGCCGTCCTCGGGATGCTCGCAGCCGGAAAACAACCGGCGGGGGTTCGTCCTGACGAACTCGCGAACGGCGCCCACCGCGGCCTGCGCCGCGCCTGCGGGCATCGGGCTCTCCACAGGCCGGGCCGAGTGCTCATCCGGCCACTCGACAACAATGGTGCCCGGCCCACCCGCACACCCCACCAGCAATGACAGCAGCGCGAATCGCACGGCGCATCCTCGCACCCACGCGAGGAAAGCACCTCACGCTTTCACGCGTGCAAGGGCTCCCCACCCATGGGCCCGGACTCGTCCCGGTCGCGCCGTGACGCGCGCTCCGCGTCTTCCTTCGCCCACCGCGCGTCATCCTCGCGCGCGTTCTTGTGCGCGAGCACACCCCCCACGAGGACCCCACCTATCACCAGCATCATCACCAGGATTCCCACCAGCACCGAGCCGACGATGAGCATCTGAACCACCTCCACCTCCAACGGTACGTCGCGCTTGCCCCTCCCGCAGGCCTGAGCCGACACGCCCTGCGGGACCTTGTCTCCCTGTCCGTCCCCACCCGTGTCTGCGACCCCGGGGCCCCCCGCCTGGCAATGGACAGACGTGGGACGCACCTTTGCCGAAGAGCCGCAGGGACACCCCACATGGAGGTGCGCCAATGCCAGAC
>NZ_RAWQ01000199.1:0-19936 GCF_003668965.1 Corallococcus sp. AB030 | reverse complement strand
CCTCTGTCCCCCACCCAGGAGTCTCCAGACCATGAGCACTTCCCCGACGCCCTCCCACCGGGGGCTCGAAGCCCTGCTGACGCCCCAGAACTCCGTGCTGGTGCTGATCGACCATCAGCCCTACCAGTTCGCCAACCTGCACAGCCATGAGCCGACGATGGTGGTCAACAACGTCGTCGGTCTGGCGAAGGCGGCGCGGGTCTACAAGGTGCCCACCATCCTCACCACCGTCATCGAGGAGCGCGGCGGCTACCTGATCAAGGGCCTGCAGGACGTGTTCCCCGAGCAGAAGCCCATCGACCGGACCTTCATCAACACCTGGGAGGACCGCCGCGTGGTGGACGCGGTGAAGAAGACGGACCGCAAGAAGCTGATCATCGCCGCGCTGTGGACGGAAATCTGCCTGGCCATGCCCGCCATCCAGGCCGCGGGCGAGGGCTATGACGTCTACGCCGTCACGGACGCCTCCGGTGGCGTCAGCCGCGAAGCGCATGACATGGCGGTGCGCCGCATGCAGATGGCGGGCGTGACGCCCATCACCTGGATGGCGGTGGCCGCCGAATGGCAGCGCGACTGGGCCCGCGAGGACAGCGCCACCGAGCTCGCCGGCGTGTTGTCCGAGCACGGCGGCGGCAGCGCCGTGGCCTTCGCCTGGGAGCTGCAGCTGCTGGCGGGCCGGCCCGGCCGGGGCGTCTGAAGGCACGGCGGGCCCGGTCCAGGGGGTGACTCACCTCCGGACTGCTGACATCGTCCTCCAGGGAAGTGGCTCCCCGCCGCCTGGGGAATGGGAGGACGATGTCGTGGAGACGCGCGCTGAACGGCTGAGCCCGCTGCCGGAGAACGTGGTGGATATCTCCGTCAGCCGGCGAAAATGGAATGGCATCTGCGTGGATGTGAATGCCACCCGCTGTTCGGGGCCGGCCGAGCATCCCCTGTGCCTGGAAAGCCATACACGCCTGAGCGCGTTGCTGGAGGAGGTTGGGGTGCCCTGCGAGCCGCGCCTGCGCGAAGGCCGGCCCTGCGCCATCGGTTACGTCCCCCGGCAGCTGAACCTCATCCCCGCCGGCATGCCACTGTGGGGCTACAGCGCCAATTCGCGCCTGGTGCGCGACGCCGTGCTCACGTTCGACTTGAAGGACCTGGGCGAGCGCCTGGGCCAACCGCTGAGCCCCACCGAGCTGGGTGCGCCGAGGCTGCGCTTCGTGGATGACCGGCTCTGGACGCTGATGCGGCTGCTGGCCGACGTGGTGGATGACGACGACCCCGCCACCCAGCTCTACGGCGATGGATTGACCGCCGCCCTCTTCGCCAGGCTGGGGTCGCGTCGTGGAGAACGCCCTTCAACGCGCAAGGGCCTGGCACCGTGGCAGCTCCGGCGGGTGCTCGACTTCATGGAGTCGCGCCTGCCCGGCCGGGTCGAGTTGTCGGAGCTGGCGGCGCTGGTGGACCTATCGCAGGCGCACTTCAGTCGCGCCTTCAAGGCCTCCACCGGCGTGGCGCCCTATCAATGGCAACTGCGCGCCCGCCTCGAGCGCGCGCAGACGATGCTGCTGACCACGCCCGCGTCGCTGGAGCAGGTCGCCGAAGCGACGGGCTTCGCCGACGCGGTGCACTTCGGCAAGGCCTTCCGGCGGGCCCACGGCACCACCCCCGCGAGGTGGCGCCGGGACCGGAAGGGCTAGGCGCGCCTGAAGGATGCCAGGCAGCCCAACGTCACCCCCGCCATGAGCGAGGCGTAACCCACCAGCGGCCAGGCGGTGTCGCCGTCGAGCAGGACGACCATCAGGGTCCCCACGACGCCGACGACGAGGCTCTGGATGCAGAAGTGGAGCGCGACCGCTGTTCCCGCCACGGAGCCAAAGGCCTGGAGCGCGCCATTGGCGGTGACGGACGCGGCGAACACGATGCCCGCGGAGATGATCCACATGGGCGCGACGAACGTCCAGAAGGACGGCGCCGTGAGGAGCTGCCCGGCGGTGAGCAGCGCCGCGCCCAGCAGCAGCAGCAGCATGCCGCGCGCAAGGCTTCCCGCCAGCCCCCAGCGGGCCACGCCGTGCTTCGCGAAGCGCGTCGTCACCATCATGGCGAGCGCGGCGGTGGCGAAGGCCAGGCTGAAGCCCAGCTCAGAGAAGCCCGCCCGGCCCATGAGCACCCGGGGCGCCGTGGAGAAGAACACGAAGAAGGAGCCCATCGCCGCGCTGAAGCCCAGCGTGTACGTCCAGAACGCGGCGCTGCGCAGGATGCGCGGGACGGACACCTTCTGAATAGCCACGCCGGAGGGACGTGTTTCAGGCCAGCGAGGCAGGGCCTGGAGCAACGCCGCCGTCGCCAGGACTCCGAGCGTGACGAAGAGGGACCTCCATCCAAAGTGCCTCGAGAGCAGGGCCCCTGCGATGGGGCCCAATGCCGGAACGAAGGCCAGCATGGCGCTGAACAGGCTGTAGATGACCGCGCCTTCGGGCCGCTCCGCATAGACGTCCCGGACGGTGGCGAACGTCGCGACGAGCGCGGCGGAGGCCCCCACGGCTTGCAGGAGCCGGAACCCGACGAACATCGCGGCGTCGGTGGTGCTCGCGAGCAGGAAGGAGGAGAGCGCGAAGACCCACGCGCCCCCCAGCAATACCCGGCGCCTTCCGATGCGGTCCGAGAGTGGACCAAACACCAGCTGCCCGGCTCCGAGCATGGCCATGTAGAGGCTCAGCGTGAGTTGGATGATGGAGGCAGAGGTGCCGAGGACTCCGGTCATGGCCGGAACCACGGGGAGGTAGATGTCCATGGCCAGCGAGGCCAGGAGGTCGAAGGGGGCCATCAGCAACAGCGCTGCTGGCACGGAGAGATTCCACGACAGGGCTTTGGGGTCAGACATGAAGGCATCCGCGCAAATGAGGAACATCTGGCGGCGATCTGCCTCTCCACGGGGACCGGGATGAGCTGTGGCAGAGGGCCGCGGCAACGGTGAACGTGTCGCCGCGGCTCACTCATCTGCGGAACTGGCGTCCGACATCCGGCGGGCTCCTGGGTGTATCGGGTCCGGGCGGGACGAAAACACCGGGCCCTTCCTGACAGGGGGCGCGAAGACGGGAGGGCCCTCCCCTGTTCAGCCCCGCTGCGCGCGATACGCCGGGAAGAAGCCCGTTTCGCCGCGACCCTCCGAAAGGCGCGCGTACACCGAGGGCTCGCAGATGATCTCGTGGGTGTGGAGGCGGGAGCTTGCGTTCGCGAAGCTCCGCTTGAACTGCTCGAGGCCGTCACCCGGCCGCACGCCGCCGCCCAGGTGCAATGGCAGTCCCATGCGGACGCTGAGCGCCACCATGGCCTCGAAGACGGTGTTCTTGGTCGGAGAGCGCGACAGGTGCGCATCCGCCGTCCCGCCCAGGTAGTAGTGCAGCACGCCGTCGCTGGCGACCACCACCCCCGAGGAGGCGATGCAACGGTCCGGAGCACGCGTCGTCAGGAGCCAGGCCAGGGGCGAGGAGAACAGGTCCTCGAAGTACGCGTCGGAGAAGAAGTACCGGGCGTGCGCTTCGTCGCGGACCATGGTCTGCCGGTAGACCTCCTTGAAGCCCTCGCGCTCCTCGTGCGAGGCCTCGCGCGCCGGACCGCAGGTGCTCACGTAGCCCAGCCGCGTGTTGCGCCGCATCTGCCGGCGGGCCTCCGCCTGGAACTCGATCGGACGCCGGGAGTCGATGAAGAACACCTCGTTGCGCTCCGTCCCGCCCGCGAAGCAGCGGGGCCCCGAGACGCGGTCGCGCACGAAGAGGCTCACGAGCCCGATGCCGGTCCAATCCACGGCGTCCTTCGAAACCTCGCTCAATCCATCCATCCGTCCGCCGGGAAAGCCATACGGGGAGATGGCGTCCTGGTAGGGCGTCCCCTCGATGGGCCGCACGAGGAGTGGCACCCGCAGCGCACGCCCGTCGCCGTCCTCGATGAGCAGTGTATGTGTCGCGCCCTCCGCCCGCAGGTGGTGCGCGGAGCGGAAGTAGTCCTCCGTCAGGGTGGACATCCCCGCGTCAGGAATCAGGACCGCGCGGCAGGACTTCAGGCTCGGAGACGGCAGTCGCAAGGCTTCGGTGTGATTCATTCGAGCGCATCCTTTCCATGAGCGATGCAGGGCCCGCCGACCCCCTGCTCCAGCGCGGGGCGCGGAGGCCCTCAGGCGAGGCGTGGCGGAACCGCCGCCCGGACTCCTGCCTTCCGCCGCCACTGCCGGAAGGCACGCAACGCGGGCTGTTCGACTCCGTAGGTGATGACGATGGCCAGCACGAACCCGGCCACCAGCGCGACCGCGATGGCTGCCTCCGGGCGCCAGGCCGAGGCCTCGAGCCGCCGGATGATGACGTAACCGATGTTCTGGTGGACCAGGTAGAACGGGTAGGAGATGAACCCCATGAAGAGCAGCGGGCGCCAGGTGAGCCAGCGCAGCCAGCCCTTGGACAACGCGTAGGCGAGGCCCAGCACCACCGGGAACACGAGGGCGGGAGCCTCGCTCCCCACGAGCACCTCGTGAGCGAAGCTGACGGCGACCAGCACGAGCGCGGACGGACGGGAGACCTCGCCGCGGCTCTGCTTGAAGGCCAGCACGCCCAGCGCGAAGTACTGCAGGTGCGGCCGGCTCGCGAGCCGCGCCAGGAAGGTCACGCCCAGGGACTGGGCCGCCAGCTCCGCCAGGGTCTGCAACACGACGAGCACGATGAAGATGGGGATGATCCTGGGCAGCGCCCGCGTGTACGCGAGCACGAACATCAGCAGGTAGAACGACAGCTCGATGGTCAGCGTCCAATACACGGTGTCGACGTGCGGGACGCGGAGGAACTCGTGAAACATGGTCAGGTTGACCAGGGCCGTCTGGAGGCTGAATTCACGCTCCGGCAGCCCGAACAGCGTCACCCCCGTGAAGGTGAGCGCGACGGCCGTCCAATAGGACGGGTAGAGCCGGGCCGCGCGGCTCCACACGAAGTCCCGGGCCCGTTCCACGCGCTCCAGCGACATCAGGATGACGAAGCCGCTGATGGCGAAGAAGAGCTGGACGCCATACTTCCCGAAGCGCATCTCCCAGAGCGGAACCGTGTGTCCGTAGAGGTCGCTGTATTCCGCCGTGAAGTGATACAGCGCGACCGCCAGCGCCGCGAAACCCCGGAGCGCGTCCAGTTCCATCAGACGCGGTGGGTTCGTCTCCGGAGCGGCAGGAATGCGTGTCATCCGGGTTCACCCTTCCTGGGACTCTCCGGCCAGCCTTCGGAGCAGGTCCAACGGTAGGTGTCTCACGGTATTCTCACCATGCGCCCTTGGGTCGCGGACATGTGTCACGTCTTCCGCAGGCGCCTGCCCTCGTGTCAGAGGGCAGGGATGCGACCTGTCACTCAATTCCGGGGCGCGCGATACGCAGGGAAGAAGCCCGTGTCGTCACGGCCTTCCGACAGGCGGGCATACACCGCCGGGTCGCAGATCAACTCATGGGTGTGGAGGCGTGAGCTCGCGTTGGACAGGCTCCGTTTGAATTGCTCGAGGCTGTCCCCCGGCTGGACGCCTCCGCCCAGATGGAGCGTCACGCCGAGTTGCGAGCAGAGTTCCACCAGCGTTCCAAAGACATTCTTCGCCGGCGAGCGCGACAGGTGCGCATCCGCGGTTCCGCCCAGGTAGTAGTGCAGCATGCCGTCGCTGCTGACACACAGCGCGGCGGAGGCCACGCCCCCCTCCGGTGCATGCGTCGTCACCAGCCAGGCCCACGGCGACGAGAACAGCTGCTCGAAATAGGCGTCGGAGAAGAAGTACCGGGGGTTCGCGCCTTCGCGAACCATGGTCTGCCGGTAGGCCAACTGGAATCCCTCCCGGTCCTTGCGCGACGCCTCGCGCGCCTCACTCGCGGTGCTCACGAAGCCCAGCCGGAGGTTGCGCCGGATGTGCCGGTAATGCATCTCCCGGAACTCCACCGGCAGGCGCGGGTCGATGAAGAACACCTCGTTGCGCTCCGTCCCGCCCGCGAAGCACCGGGGCCCCGAGACGCGGTCGCGTACGAAGATGCTGACGAGCTCCGTCCCTGTCCAATCCACCGCATCCTTCGACACCTCCCGGAGCCCGGCCAGCGCGCCGCCGGGAAAGCCATACGGGGAGATGGCATCGCGGTAGGGCGTCCCCTCGATGGGCCGCACGATGAGCGGCACCCGCTGCGCGTTCCCCCTGCCGTCCTCGAGGACCAGCGTATGCGTCACCTGTTCGGCTCGCAGATGGTGCGCGGAACGGAAGTAGTCCTCCGACACCGCCAACGCCCCCTGATCAGGGACGAGCACGGCCCTCATTCGCAGCATCCGCATGGCTGTGCCCCCCGCCTCCTGTGTCATCACGACTGTATTTCGATTTGTTACTGGCTTTCGCGTTGCAGGCTAGCCTTCCAGCCCCTGCGCTGGAGCCACCCGCCGGGGCCCCCCCGATGTTGGAATCCGGCCGGAGAGGCCCCAGGGCCTCGCCCTGGGGTCGCGGTGTCTGGCTTCGCCGCCGGGAGTGCTGCGCCGCGCCTGCTGCTAGGCTCGGTGGCGACCTCTCCGGGAACTCCCAACCGATGAAGCGCGTCCTCCTCGTCCTGCTGGTCCTCGTCCTGCTTCTCGGGGGCGTCCTCGTCGTCCGCACGCTGCGCTTCGGTTCACGGCAGGTGACCGCCGAGCCCGCCGAGCCCTTCACGGTGGATGCCGCCGCGGCAGCGAGTCGCCTCGCGGAGGCACTGCGCCACCGCACCATCGCCTCCTCCGACGGAATGAGGGCGCAGGACGCCGCCTTCCAGGCGCTGCATGACGGGTTCGTGGCGCGGTTTCCCCGCATGCACGCGGAGCTCGCGCATGAGGCCGTGGGCGCGCATGCGCACCTCTACACCTGGAAGGGTTCGGAGCCCGGCCTTCAACCCGTGCTGCTGATGGGCCACCTGGACGTGGTGCCCGCGGAGGCGGAGGCCACCTGGAGCCACCCGCCCTTCGGTGGCGTCGTGGCGGATGGCTATGTGTACGGACGCGGGACGCTGGACGACAAGGGCAGCGTGCTGGCCATCCTGGAAGCCGTGGAGGGCCTGCTCGCCGAGGGCTACCGCCCCCGCCGCACGGTGATGCTCGCGTTCGGCGCGGACGAGGAGGTGGGCGGGCATGACGGTGCCGCTCGCGTGGCCGCGCTGCTGCGCGAGCGGGGCGTGCGCCTGGAGTCGGTGCTGGACGAGGGTGGCCCCATTGGCGTGGGGCTCGTGCCCGGCGTGGCCGCGCCGGTGGCGCTGGTGGGCGTGGCGGAGAAGGGCTCGGCGCGCGTGGAGTTGGTGGTGCGGAGCGCGGGCGGACACGCGTCCATGCCGCCCCCGCAGACCGCAGCGAACACCCTGGCCCGGGCGCTCGTGCGGCTGGAGGAGAACCCGTTCAAGCCCGAGCTGCGCGGCGGGACGCGGGCGCTCTTCGAGTACGTGGGGCCGGAGATGAACTTCGGCATGCGCCTGCTCTTCGCCAACACCTGGCTCTTCGCGCCCGTCATCGAGCGGCGGATGTCCGCGGCTCCCTCCACGAACGCCAGCATCCGCACCACCTTCGCGGCCACCATGCTCGAAGGCAGCCCCAAGCCCAACGTGCTGCCCTCACAGGCGAGAGCGGTGCTCAACGTCCGCCTGCTGCCGGGCGACAGCCTGGAGGACGTGCGCACCCACGTGCGCAAGGTGGTGGAGGACGAGCGGGTGGAGCTGACCGCCGAGGGCGACGAGGCCTCGCCGGTGTCACGCATGGACACGGAAGGCTGGGGGCAGTTGCAGCGCAGCATCCGGCAGGTGTTCCCGGACGTGCTGGTGGCGCCCTTCCTCACCGTGGCGGCCACGGACGCGCGCTACTTCCATCCCCTGAGCGACAGCGTGTATCGCTTCGTGCCGGTACGGATGAACCGCGAGGACCTCACCCGGATGCACGGCCGCGACGAACGGCTCTCCGTGGAGGAGCACGCCGCCGCCATCCGGTTCTATGCGCAGTATCTGCGCAACAGCACGCGCTGACAGGGCACGCCTACGCCGCGACGAATGGCAGCAGTTCGTCGAGGCGGGTGAAGACGACGGTGGGCGCGCGTGAGCGCAGCAGCGCCTCCGTCGCGTAGCCCCACGTCACCGCGGCGGTGGCGATGCCCTCGGCCGCCGCGGCCTCGATGTCGCGCACCTCGTCGCCCACGGAGAGGGCCTCACCAGGACGCACTCCCGCGGCCTTCAGCACCTTCCGGAACTTCGTCCGCTTGCCGAAGAGGCCCGCGCCGCAGGCGTAGTGGCGGATGCGCGCGGACGCCACCGGCCCCAGCACGCGCCGCACGTTCTCCTCCGCGTTGGAGCTCACCACGGCCAGGGTGATGCCCCGCGCCTCCAGTTGCTCCAGCATCGCCTCCACGCCCGGGAAGGTCGGGATGCGGTGCGCGTCACGCGCGACGAGCTTGCGCATGTGGGCGGCGATGAAGGGCATCTTCCACATGGGCACGCCGAGCTGCGCGATGATGGCCCGGGTGTCCTGCCCGCGCAGCGCCTCCAGCTCCTCCTCGCTGACGGTGCGGAAGCCATAGCGCCGGGCCACGTCGTTGAAGATGCCGCGCAGCCAATCCGCGCTGTCCGCGAGCGTCCCGTCGAAGTCGAAGATGATCAGCCGGTATCCCATGGGACTCAGTTCAGGGTCCCACAGTCGGCGATGCGCTGCACCCGGAGCGCCGCCAGCCTCACCAACGGCGCCGCCACCTCGGGTCCTTCCAGCAAGGCCACCGCGCGGGCCACGGCGTCCAGGGTGGACATCCCCGCGGGGTGCGAGGGTTCGCGAAGCCGGAGCAGGCCGGGCTCCGGCGGAGGCAGCACCAGCCGGGGCAGTGCCCGCAACTCAGGGAGCCGCTGGGTCATCCTCCGCGCCTGCGACCAGTTCGCGTCCAACACCACCACCTGCCTGGGAGGAGGCGCGTCCGGCGGCGCGGTGGGACCGTCTGGGAAGAGCAACCAGGTCCCCGGTTCGGAGAGGACCTCGATGTCGAGGGTCCCCGCCATCGAGCCGTGGATGAGCAGCTTCGCGTTCGCGAGGGCGAGCGCGGCCACGCCCCCGGTGTTGCTCCGCTTCGACACCTCCATCACGTGCTGGAGGAAGACGAAGCGGGTCCGGGTCTCCACCTGCGGAACCTCCGTGCACAGGCACAGGTGTTTCGCCAGGTTGCAACGCGAACAGCGAGGTGGACGGGCAGCACGGGGAGGCATCCTCCCGTCATCCTGTGCCCGTCCCCTCGCGAAGAAAAGCACTCGTTGAGAGCGCTTCAGCCCCCCTGCGTGCGGCACCATGCGATTCGCGTCGCGGCCAGCGCACGGGGTGAGTCCACCGTCACGGTGTCCGTCCCCGAGGGCACGGCCGCCAGCTCCGTCAGCGGCGCTTCGAGCGCGGTGACCGCCTGGGTCTCGGCGCTGCCTGCCTTCGCCAGGAAGGGGAGCCGCACCGTGAGCTGGGTGGCCTGGCTGCCCCGCTTCTCGGTGCGCACCACCAGGCTGCTCGGAATCGCACCGCTCGTCGTGCCACAGCTGGAGGAGCCCCCCGCCGCTCCCGGCGCCTGAACCCGCGCCACGCGAATCATCACGTCCTCCGACTCCACCGGCGTCCCGGCGTTCGTCGCCGTGACCTGTCCCAGCGAGCCCGTCTCCGCCAGCGCGCCCCCCTGCCCTTCCTGTCCACCGGAGATGAAGCGGGCCTCCAGCGGGGTGGTGACCGACAGGGCGTCCTTCAGGGGCGTGCCGAGCCGGGGCGTGCCATTGACAGACAGCGGGGGCGCCACGACGTACTCCTGCTCATGCCAGCCGAAGTCGCTGCCAGACGCGCCCCGGCCGCCCGCGGGGGTGTTGCGGAGCACGACGCCGAGCAGGGCGCCCTCTTCGTCCAGCGTCCAGGCCGGGATGCCCTGATGGTAGATGCCTCCCACCGGCTGGCTGCCCTGCTGGATGCAGGGAATCACGTAGTCATGCGTGGCGACGAAGGTCGGACCGGGCCAGTTGGGCACGGGCAGGACGTCCTGCTGGTAGTGCGGCGTGCCGTAGCTGAGCGTCGTGGGCGCCGTCCCGCTCGGGTTCACCATGGGGAACGCCACCGCGACCGACATGCCAGAAGGCGAGGCACCCGTGAGCTTCATCCGGAGGAAGCGCTCGCCCACCACCAGCGAGTACTCCAGCGTGAACCTGTGGCCGCTGTTCTGCTCCGTCACCTCCGCCTGCAAGCGATAACGGTACGGTCCCTGCTCCAGCCACCGCGCGTCTCCTCCCACGAACTTCGCGGACCCGTCCCTGCTGAACTTGCCATAGGCAGGCGGATTGGTGGAGGCATACGGCTCATTGCCGAACTGATAGATGTTGCCAGTGTCGGTGTAGAACCGCAGATGATTGCCCACGCGTTTGGAGGCGAAGAGGCTGCGAGTCACGCCGTCCACTCCATACGAGAACTGGCTGATGCCCCACCCGTGCTCCTTGGAGAGGGTCACGCTGATCAAGTCGTTCTCGAGGGTCGCCGTGTCCCCCACGGACGGCTGCGCAATCACGATGGGCCCCGGCGGGGACAGGGTGGAGAGGTAGACCGTCTCGTATCCCGCGCTGGGGGGCGCCGCCATGAAGAGGAGGTTCCCGTTCGCGGCCCGCTGGATGGGCAGCAAGCCGTCACGGGTCCGCACGCTCTTCACGGCGTGGAAGCGCAGGTCCGCCGGTGGAGGGGTCAGCTCCGCCAGCAGTCCGTGGACCCGCTCGAACCCGAGCGTGTTGCACACGACGACAGGGAGCTCCTGGGACTGAGGCTTCGCGGAGATGCCCTGCGCGAGCAGCTCCATCCCCTGGTCCAGGGCGGCCCTCGCCACCGAGACGCCCTGCCGGCTCAGCGGCAGCTGCTCGCCGTAATACACGTTGTCCGGAGACGTGCCCGTCACGAAGTCGTGATGGGAGCTGGGGGCCAGTACCTCCCAGCCATTCCAGACGGTGGAGTCGAACGCGTCCAGCGAAGAGGTGGCGTAGCTGCTGCTGGTGCGAAGCAGCGCGCCGATGACCTCCGCGGACATCAGCGCGCGCACCGCCGCGTACTGGTTCCGCTTCAGCGCGGGGCGGCTGGCGAAGTAACCCGTCCAGTAGTTCTGCGCGTTGAGCGGTGCGTTCACGGGGAGCGAGGCGCCGCTTTGCAGGACGGCGTCCATGTATGTCTTGAACGTCCCCGTTGTTCCCTTGACGCCATTGCTGTTGCCATTGCTGGTGTTGTAGCCGTGGGTCACGTTCAACCAGCTCAACACCTCGCCTGACGGGGAGGTGACTGAGGGCGTGGCGAAGTCGATGCCCACGGGAATGAAGCGGAGGCCGTTGGGCCAGCCCGAGCCGTACTGGTTGACGAACTGGTTCACCGTCTGGGCATTGCTGGAGATGTCGTCCGCGTCCAGGTAGCCCACGGTGCCGTAGGTGTTGGGCATGAAGAGCGTGGTGATGCGAGAGCCGTCCCCTGCCTGCCAGTGGAAGACCAGGCCGTGGGTGTTCAACTGCGACGCGATGGAGGGGCCCACGGGGTCGATGGGCGCGGCCCCCGGCGACCCCTGGGGCGAGCCGGGCACGCGGGAGAGCCCGGCCGTGGTGAGGCCCATGGCGTTCAGCACCACCGGCAGCTGGGGGTCATGCCCGAAGTCATCCGGGAGCCACGCCGAGTCGTACAGGTTGGCCTCGAGCCCGGCCTGCTTCGCCCAGGTGCGTCCCACCAGGTAGTTGCGGATGAAGAGTTCGCCCGCGCAGACGAGGTTGTCCGGCGACGTGATGCCACCGCCCATCAGGCAGAAGTCGTCACCCGCCGCCGCGAAGACCGTGATGCCTGCCGGGTTGTCCCGCGCATAGCGTTGCAGGAAGCCCACCTCCGTCACGGAGAAGGTGAAGCCGATCCGCCGGGAGAAGAGCGACACCGCGGCGTTGAAGATGTTCTGGACCGTGTCGCGTCCGGAGCTGGAGCCCGTCGCCTGGCTGTTGGAGGCGTAGTACTGGTCGAACGTGTAGACCCAATCCCAGTCAATGTGCGTCGTCGGGCAGATGAGGATGCCCTGGGTGAAAGGCGTCTTGGAGGTCATGAGCGCTTTTCCGATGCGAGGGGGAACGCCCAGCCCCTACGCAATTCGGATGCCACGCTGCGCTCGCCCCTGGAGGGCCGGGGGCCAGCCCTGGCGCCGCGTCACCTCAGCAAGCGGCTGCGTCAGCACGGAACGCGACACCGCTCATTTCGCCCTGGCGGTGCGTGCGAAGGCCTCTCGGGAGCGTTCAATCTCCGGCCGGTGTCGCTGCGCCCACATCGCGAGCACGGACACCGGTTCGAGCAGCGTGCGCCCCAGCTTCGTGAGCGCGTAGTCCACGCTCGGCGGCGTCGTCGGGTGCACGGTGCGCGTCAGCAGTCCGTCCCGCTCCAGGTTGCGCAGCGTGAGGGTCAGCATGCGCTGGGAGATGCCTTCGATGGCGCGCTTGAGCTCGCTGAAGCGCACGGGGCCTTCGCCCAGGTTGACGATGACCATCACGCTCCACTTGTCCCCGACGAGGCTGAGGATTTCGCGCGTCGCGACGCAGTCGTCGTCATAGCGCCCGGTCATCTTTCCGTACCCTGGTGACTTCAATGTGCCTCCTTGTCCGGCCTGTGCACGGTATGCCAGAGAGACGTGGTCATCATCCGTAACCAGGCACATGGAAGTAACCCCGGAGCCACGTATGGATACGCTCTCCCCTCCCGTTGGCGTTTCAGCGAAGCCGTCCAAAGCCCTTCACGTGGGCCTGTGGGTCGTCCAGGCGCTGCTGGGCGTCACCTTCGTCGGCTCGGGCATCTGGAAGGCGCTCACGCCCCTGCCGGAGCTCGCCGCGATGATTCCGTGGGCGGGCCAGGTGTCGCCTGCGTTCCTGTACTTCATCGTCGCGGTCGACCTGGCGGGCGGGATGGGCGTCGTCCTGCCCTCGCTCACGCGGGTGAAACCGGGCCTGACGGTCCTGGCGGCCCTGGGCTGCGCGTTGCTCCAGGTCAGCGCCATCGTCTTCCACTTCTCTCGCGGCGAGGCGGCGAACACGCCCTTCAACTTCTTCCTGGTCGCGCTGTCGCTCTTCGTCTTCTGGGGGCGCAGGACGCGCGCTCCCATCAAGCCCCGGCACGCCTGAGAATCACCGCGCGCGCATCCACGTTGAGGACCTGGGTCCCGCTCGCGAGCGTGACGAGCGGCACGTCCCAATGACAGTGGCCGCAGATGACGAGGAGCCTGCTCCAGGGCTCCACCGCCTCCCGGATGATGGCGTTGCCTCGCAGCCCCGTTCCCGGGGCGTCCGGGCCCTCGTGGAGGACGAGCACCTGCGGCTCCTGGAGCAGCACCTCTTCAATCCGTTCCAGTTGGGCGGATTGCTCGCGCCGGTTGAGCTTGTCCGGGCGCCCGATGATGTAGCTCACCCCGCCCACCGCGAGTCCGTCCTGCGCGACGACTTCGCCATCCAGCAGCTTCTGCCTGGGTTGGCGGAAGAAGCGCTCGCGCTCCCCGGTACCGCCGAACGTGTCGTGATTTCCCGCCACGCCAACGACCCAACGGAAGTACCTGGCGAAGGCAGTCCAGACGCTCCGCACGTCGCCGGAGGCGCCCCGTTCATCCGCGGTGTCGTTGGAGAAGAGGTCTCCCGCCAGGATGATGCCGGTGCGGTTCGCGGGAGGGAGGCCGCCCGCCTTGCACATCATCGCCAGCTCGTCGGCCACGACCTCTCCCAGGAGCGCCGCCGCCCCGCCCTTCACGGCATGAGGCGCCATCCCCTGGAGGTCCGAGAGCGCGATGACCGCGTCCAGGTCCCTGGGAAGGGCGTCCACCTGTCCGCACAGCAAGGGGAGTCGTTCCGCGCGGGTGCCTCCGCGCGGCGACGCGTTCAGGTACCACCACTCATGAAGGGGCTTCTCTTCGACGGACAGGATTCTCATGCGCCCCCCGGACGGAGCCTGCCCGTGGGGCTGACAATGCCGGGAGGACGCGAGAGCATTCTGGGATGACCTCACGGTTTTCCCTCGCGGTCGCCCTCGTGCTGGGTGCGGCCGGATGCGCTGGCGTCCAGCAGGCACCTTCCGCTGCTCCTGTCGGCACCGTCCGCTTCACCACGCAGGCGCACTTCAATGATTGCGACATCGTGGCGACCGCGCGCCCCCTGGCGGACGCCCAGTCCGTGGATTGCGGCGAAGCCCGAAGCTACGAGGACCGGCTGAAAATGCGCGCCTGCGTCGAGGCAGCTGACGCGGCTGGCAAGCCCTTCATCGCCATCTTCCACCTGCCAGGCATCGACTCCGCCATTTCCCAGGCCCTGCTCCGCTCCGCGAACGGAGAGCACCTTCAGCTCTGGTACGACAGCGACCCGAGCGGAGGCAACGGCCGCTTCCAGTCACGCGTCCATCGAAGGGTCTGCGAGCGCTTCGTACCGGATCCGGACAGTGAGGCGGACTTGCGCTGCGAGTCGCAAACCGTTGGAGCCACCGTGTGCCTTGGCACGGAGTACGCCCTGGGGGCCCTTCAGTCCGCCGCAGGCCTGCTGTGCATGCCTGACGAGACGTACGCCCCAGGCATCTTCGACTGCGGCTCAGGCGAGGACGCCCGCTCCCCGGTGCTCCCTGGCTACAAGCCAGTCCCCGCGGGCACCTTGCTTGTGTGCAAGGCGAATTCTCCCCAGGCCTTTACCTGCTCCTCCACCTCGGAGATGGACGATGCAGTGGGCGTGCTCACTGAACGGGAACCGCCCCCGGTGGCACCGAAGGGCGGTCCCTGAGCTCAACGGTTCGTCACGCCTTGGCGCCCTTCGGGGCCTCGTGCTCGTCACGGCCGTGGACGGAGGAGACGGGGCTCGTGGCTTCCACGGCGGAGAAGGTCTCCAGGACCTTGTACGTGTGGCTGGCCCCGCGCGGCACGAGCCAGGAGTCGCCGGGGTTCAGCAGGATGACCTGCCCCTCCAGGTGCAGCTCCGCGCGGCCCTTGAGCACGAAGCCCACGGTCTCGTAGTCGCGCGTGCTGGCGGGCTTGGCCTCGGCGGGCGGCTCGTCCTCCCACAGCCGCATGGCCACACGGACGCCGGATGCGAGGTACTTCTGGCCCATCTCCCCCTTGGGGGAATGGCGGCTTTCGACCTTCTTCACGCTGGTGTCGCCCATGTTCGCCTCTCCTTGGGGGGCGGCGTCCGGCGCCGCGCTCCTCCTGGGAGAAGGTAGGGAAGACCCCGGACCGTGGCGGGCCGCGTCGCGGTGGTCGCCCGCCTGCCCTGCGTCCGGAAAGACGAAAGCCCAGCCTCCTCGGGGAGACTGGGCTTCGAGGACTCACCTCAAGGGGTGAGTCGACGGTTCAGCTCGCTTACCCGGCGCGAACGTTCTGCGCCTGCAGGCCCTTGGGGCCCTTGGTGACTTCGAACTCCACCTTCTGGCCCTCGGCCAGGGTGCGGAAGCCATCCATGTTGATCGCAGTGTGGTGGCAGAAAACGTCTTCGCCATTGTCCTGCGCGATGAAACCAAAGCCCTTCGCGTCGTTGAACCACTTCACGGTACCAGAAGCCATTGTGAGTCTCTTCTCTTTCTCTGCTCTGAACAGGTGGGAGGCTCGCGCCTTCCACCGGTGCCGGAACGAACACCGCCCCGGCACGCCGGGTACTCTACCCACTTCCGGCGCGAACACCACTCCTGAGGGTGGAATCCTGCCGGCAGTCGTCCTGCATCCGACACAGCGGCTGCAGTCGAGGCCCGGCTTTGGAACATCCCATGCCCCACCGGGCATTCCGGACACCCCTCCGAAAGCCCTTCACACTTCTTCACCGCCGCCGGGCGTGGGCTTCACACCCGCCCTCTACCTTGAGCTCCGTCAGAAACGACACGGGCCCGCCGATCCGGCGCTCGCCTGCTTCCTGGAGCCAAGACCATGTTCGGATTCATCTTCGGTACCGCCTGCCTCGCCGGCCTCTTCGCCACCCTGCGCCGGGGGCGCTACGGACACCACCACCACGGCCGCGGAGGCCGGTTTGGCATGCGCCCCCGGCTGCGCTGGCTCTTCGAGCGGCTGGAGACGTCCCCCGGCCAGGAGAAGGTCATCGTGAAGGCCGTGGAAAACGTGCGCGAGGCCTTCGCCAAGGTGAAGGACCAGTGGGGCCCCAGCCGCACGTCGCTCGCGGGCTCACTGCGCGGGGAGCACTTCGACGGCGCCATGCTGCGCGAGCTGTTCACCCGCCACGACGTGGCGCTGGAGACGCTGCGCAACGCCGTGCAGGACGCCCTGTCCCAGGTGCACGAGGCGCTGGAGCCCAACCAGCGCCGCGAGCTCGCGGACGTCATCGAGCACGGCTGGGGCTACGGATGGCGCGGCGAGGGCCGGGGCTGGCACGGGCGGCGCTGCGGCGGGTACGGCCGGTGGGGTGGCCGCCCCCACAACGATGACGGCCCCGCGTCCTTCGTCTGAAACCACCCTTCCCTGTCCCCTTCCTGGAGATTGCCCATGCGCCACCGTCTGCTCGTCGTCCTCCTCGCCGCGGGTGCCATCGGAGGCTATGCCTCCGGCTTCGCGAGCATTGCCCGCCACCACCGCGCCGCCTGCCACCGGGGTGACTGGGGTGGCCCCAGCTACCGAAACGGGATGCCGCACTACTGGGACTGGCATGCCCCCAGGCCCCAGGGCGCACCGGGCCCGGCCGACGCACCGGGAGCGCGTTAGGATTCGCCCCCGCCCATGCCCACCCGCGTCCTGCTCATCGATGACGACACCCGGATGTTCGAGTTGCTCGCGGAGTACCTCGGGCAGAACGGCATCACCGTCAGCCACGCGCCCGACGGTGGCCGCGGGCTGGCGGCGCTGGAGGCCAACGCCTACGACGCCGTGCTCCTGGACGTGATGATGCCGGGCATGGACGGCCTGGAGGTGTGCAAGCGCATCCGGGCCAAGAGCCGCATCCCGGTGCTGATGCTCACCGCCAAGGGCGACGAGACGGACCGCGTGGTGGGCCTGGAGCTGGGCGCGGACGACTACCTGCCCAAGCCCTTCGGACCGCGCGAGCTGCTCGCCCGCCTGCGCGCGGTGCTGCGGCGGGCGCAGCCGGCGGCGGTGGCGGACCGGCTCGAGTCGAGCGGGGTCTCCATCGACGTGTCCGGGCGCGAGGTGAAGGTGGAGGGGCGCGCGGTGGAGCTGACGGGCCTGGAGTTCGACCTGCTGCTCGCGCTGGTGCGCAGGGCGGGCCGGGTGATTCCCCGCGACGCGCTGCTGGGCGAGGCGGGCCGCAGCGACACGGTGGTGAGCGAGCGCACGGTGGACGTGCACATCTCCCACCTGCGCCAGAAGCTGGGGGACGTGGGCACGCGCCTCATCAAGACGGTGCGCGGCGTGGGCTACGTGTTCGCCAAGGAGGGCGCCTGATGGGCTGGGGCCATCACCACTGGCCTCCCAAGCGGGAGGACTGCGGGCCGGAGCTGCACCGGAGGTTCGGCCGCCACGCCCAGGCCCATGCCCGCCGCCGGCGCATGTTCCACCTGGGCCGGCTGGGCTCCTACGTACAGGCGCGGCTGCGGCGGCGGCTGTTCGTCATGTTCGGGCTCACCATCCTGGTGACGGTGCTCGTGGTGTCGTGGGTGATGAACCTGACGGGCGGCAACAGCTGGCGGCAGGAGACGGACCGCATCCGCGCGTTCGTGGGCCACCAGTTCGCGGAGGTGTGGGACGCGCCCGCCGAGCGCGACGCCCTGATGCGGAGCATCTCCGACGACCTGGACGTGGACGTCGTGCTGACGGACCTGTCCGGCGCGGTGGTGGCGACGGGCGGCTCCCCGTGCTCGAAGCCGGACGCGACCCTCCCGGTGATGCGGCAGGACACGCAGCTGGGTTCGTTGCAGGCCTGCTACCTGCAGACCCGCTCGCGGGGCCCCTGGCGCGCCGTGCTGCCGCTGGGCATCGCGGTGCTGGTGCTGTGGACGGCGGCGGGCGGTATCTCGTTCCGGCTGGCGCGGCCGGTGGACACGCTGGTGAAGGCCACGCAGGAGCTGGGCGAGGGCCGCCTGGGCGCTCGGGCGAGCCTGGACCGCCACACCACCGGCGAGTTCGCGGTGCTCGCCGAGTCCTTCAACGACATGGCGGCGCGCATCGAGAAGCAGATGGCGGACCAACGCGAGCTGCTGGCGGCGGTGTCGCACGAGCTGCGCACGCCGCTGGCGCGGCTGCGCGTGCTGACGGAGCTGCTGCGCGACGGCGGCGGCAACCCGCGCACGTTGGACCAGGTGGACCGCGAGGTCGTGGAACTGGACGCGCTGGTGGGCGAGCTGCTCGCCAGCTCCCGCCTGGACTTCGGACAGCTCACGCCCAAGGCGCTGGAGGCGGGCGTGCTCGCTGCGCAGGCGCTGGAGCGCGTGGGGCTGTCCGCGACGCTGCTCCAGCCGGAGACCGACGACGTGGCGCTGATGGCGGACGCAACGCTGCTGGGCCGGGCGCTGGTGAACCTGCTCGACAACGCGCGCAAGCACGGCGTGGGCGTGGAGGCACTGCGCATCCAGGAGCACGGGAAGGAGCACCTCGCCTTCAGCGTGGAGGACCGGGGCCCGGGGCTTCTGCCTGGCGAGGAGAAGCGCATCTTCCAGCCGTTCTACCGGAAGGACCGGGGCGGCGAGGCTCGCGAGGCCGGCTCGCTGGGGCTGGGGCTCGCGCTGGTGCAGCGCATCGCCAAGGCCCACTGCGGTGAGACCTTCGCGGAGAACCGGCCCGCTGGCGGCGCGCGCGTGGGCTTCACGGTGCGCAAGGCCGGGCCGCCGGGTCCGGTGTCGAGCACGCTGGCCTAGCGGCGGTGAACCGCGCGCGTTCCGCGTGCCCCATGCAAGGCGGGGGCATGGGAGGCTCCGTCGCGAAGCCCCCCGCCGGGTCCAGGGACCGCGCGGAGGCGCCGTCCCCGGTCCCCTTGCGGACTACTGCTTCGCCTGCGCGTCCGTCGCGGCGAAGGAGAACGTCGCCTCCGCGGGCGCGCCGTCCTTCACGGTGACTTCCGCCGTCTTCGTGCCCAGCGTCTCGTGCCACGCCTCCAGCGTGTACGTGCCCGCGGGCAGGCCCGTCAGCGTGAAGGAGCCGTCCGCGCCGGTGGTGGCGAAGTACGGGTTGGGGTTGCTCACCACGTAGGCCGTCATCCACGGGTGCACGTCGCACTTGAGGCGCAGCACCTCCGCGTCCGTGGGCATCGGCTTCTGCACCGGCGCGCCAGAGGGCGGCTGCGCCACGTTGAACAGGGGCTTGGCGCCCACCACGCCGCGCACGTTGTGCAGCGTGCCGTCGCTGTTCTTGAACACCACCTGCTGGCCCGCCACCGCACCCTGCACGCGAGGCACGTAGGTGCACTTCGACTGGTCCACCTCCACCGGCGTGGACGGCGCCGCGGGCGCACCCGCGACCGGCCCCTTCACGCGCACGAGCACGTTCTGGAGCTTGCCGTCCTTCACCAGCACGGACTGCTCCTTCTCCGGCCGTCCGTCACACGCGGGGTCGACGCTGGGCGCCAGCTCCGCCATCACCGGCGGCGTGCCGGTGAACGACACCGTGCCCTTCACCACGCCGTTGCCCGCGGGCACCGCCGGGGCCGCCGCCTCGCCCGCACCCGCTCCCGCCGTGGGAGCCGGAGGCACGGCCTGCTGCGTGGGGGCCGCCGGACGCTCGGCGGGGGACGTGGGCGCCTCCTCCTTCTTGCACGCGGGCAGGGCCAAGAGCCCCGCGACACCGACCATCGACAAGCCAAGCAGACGCAGCTTCATGAGGCGGTCTCCTCTGGAGGATATTTCGTGATGCGGTGCCCGCCGTCGTAGTGGAAGGCACCGGGCAAGTCCATCGACACACGGCGCACGGCTACTCGCGGCAGCTCACGCTGAACGCGGCCAGCCCGACGAACACCGCCGCGAACGCCAGCAGCGCGGGCACCTCCCACCCC
>NZ_RAWQ01000198.1:0-19947 GCF_003668965.1 Corallococcus sp. AB030 | reverse complement strand
CCCCTACGCGCTCGCCGGCCCCGCCCACCGCACGGACGCCTTCTTCCACGTCGACGTCCGCGACGGTCATCTCCCGAGGTCCCGGTTACGTGCAGCGTCCGGGTTCCACGGGCGGGCGTCCTGGTGGGCCGCCGGGCAGCCGTCCGGGTGGTCCGGGTGGTCCTGGCAGCCGTCCGGGTGGTCCTGGCAGCCGTCCTGGCGCGCCCATGCAGGGCCGCCCGGGTGGGCCGCCCATGAACCGTCCGGGAGCGCCCATGCAGGCGCGTCCGGGCCAGATGGGGCCGGTGCGTCCGTCCTCGCCGCCCACGGCCGGCACGGGAGCCCCGGTGCAGCCGACCGGCCCGACCATCATGGTCGGCGGCGTCCCGCACGCCCAGGTCGCGCCCACGCCGGGTGCCCAGGCGCGCCCCACGGCCACCCAGGCCGTGGTGATTTCGCGCCCGCTCATCCAGGTCCGCCGCGTCACGCCCACCACGACCCAGGCCAAGCAGTACCCCATGGCCCCGGGCCGCACGGCGCTGGGCACGGAGAAGCGCGAGTACAAGGTCGTCCCGGATCACCTGGGTCGCGGCCGCGAGCTGGTGGACGTCTCCAAGAACAAGGAGCGTGGCCAGCGCAAGCGCACGGGTCCTGAGACGACCAGCGTGTCCAAGCAGGAGCTGTCGGACATGGTCTGGGGCCGCATCCAGATCCCCGTCCGCGGCAAGAAGCGCAAGCCCACGAAGAAGGGCGCCAAGACGCAGATCACCCAGATGGCCGAGGAGAAGAAGGTCATCAAGCTCCAGGAGGGCATCAGCGTCTCCGACCTGGGTCAGCGCATGGGTATCCGCACCGCGGAGCTCATCAAGAAGCTGATGGGCATGCAGAAGATGGCCACGGCGAACCAGATTCTGGACGCCGACACCGCGGAGCTCATCGCCACCGAATACCACTGGAAGGTCGAGCGCGTCGGCTTCGAGGTGGAGGACTACCTGCCGGAGGTCGCGGCCAAGGCCGAGGACGAGCGTCCCCGTCCGCCGGTGGTCACCATCATGGGCCACGTCGACCACGGCAAGACGAGCCTGCTGGACGCCATCCGCCAGGCCAGCGTGGCCTCGGGCGAGGCGGGCGGCATCACCCAGCACATCGGCGCGTACAGCGTGTCCACCGCGCGCGGAGACGTCACGTTCCTGGACACCCCGGGCCACGAGGCCTTCACGTCCATGCGCGCCCGTGGCGCCAACGTGACGGACATCGTGGTGCTGGTGGTGGCCGCGGACGACGGCGTGATGCCCCAGACCATCGAGGCCATCAAGCACGCCAAGCAGGCGGAAGTGCCCATCGTCGTCGCCATCAACAAGATGGACGTCCCGGGCGCCAATCCCGACCGCGTGAAGAAGGACCTCGCGAGCCAGGAACTGGTGCCGGAAGAGTGGGGCGGCGACACCATCATGGTGCCCGTCTCCGCGAAGACGAAGATGAACCTGGATCTCCTCCTGGAGAACCTGGCGCTGCAGGCGGAAGTCCTCGAGCTGACGGCGAATCCCTCCCGTCCGTCCGTGGGCGCCGTCGTGGAAGCGAAGCTGGAGCGTGGCCGCGGTCCCGTGGCCACGGTGCTGGTGCAGGAGGGCACGCTCAAGCTGGGCGACGCCATCGTCACCGGCACGCACTACGGCCGCGTCCGCGCCATGAACAACAGCCGCGGCGAGGCGGTGAAGGAAGTGAAGCCGGGCTACTGCGCGGAGGTCGTCGGCCTGTCCGGCGTGCCCACCGCGGGTGACGCCATCAACGTCGTCTCCGACGAGAAGGCGGCCAAGCAGATCGCCGACCACCGCGGCATGAAGGAGCGGCAGACGGAGCTCGGCAAGGTCAGCCGCGAGTCCCTGGAGCAGCTCTTCGCCAAGACGAAGGCGGGCGGCGGTCCCAAGGAGCTGCGCGTCATCATCAAGGCGGACGTGCAGGGCTCGGCGGAGGCCGTGCGCCAGGCGGTGGACAAGCTCACCACGCACAAGGTGCGGGTGGTCATCATCGACGCGGGCGTGGGCGCCATCACGGAGACCGACGTCATGCGCGCCGCCGCTTCCAAGGGCGTCGTGCTGGGCTTCAACGTGAAGCCGGAGTCGGGCTCGGAGGCCGCGGCCAAGGCGCAGCAGGTGACGCTGCAGAGCTACTCCATCATCTACGAGCTCATCGACGGGGTTCGCTTGGAGATGGAGGGCCTCCTGGAGCCCATCCGCACCGAGCGCAAGCTGGGCCGTGCGGAGGTGCGCAACACCTTCAACGTGCCGAAGCTGGGAACCATCGCCGGCGCGGCCGTCCTGGACGGCGTGATGAAGCGCGGCTCGTTCGTGCGCCTCATGCGCGAGAACAAGCAGCTCTTCTCCGGGAAGATGGCGTCGCTGCGCCGCTTCAAGGACGACGTGAAGGAAGTCGCGCAGGGCTTCGAGTGCGGTATCGGCATCGAGAACTTCAACGACCTCAAGGCCGGCGACATCATCGAGGCCTACGAGATCGAGGAGACCCGGCAGAGCCTCTCGTAGTCCTGGAGAGGCGCACTCGACGGACCCCGGGGAAAGGCCCCACCTTTCCCGGGGGATGGACGATGCGACGGCGCCTGGGCGTGGATGACGCGCCCGGCGGCCGTTGGCCTGGGGGACCTCTATGTTCGTCGGAGTCGCACGCCTCACCCTCCAGATTCCGGAGAGCGCCTCGCTGAAGTCCAAGCGGCAGGTGCTCCGCCGGGTGACGGACCGGGTGAAGGCCCGCTTCAACGTGGCCGTCGCGGAGGTGGACGACCAGGACCTCTGGCAGAAGGCGTCGGTGGCCCTGGCCGTGGTGGGCAACGCGCGCGGGCACGTGGATGAGCAACTGGAGAAGATCATCCACTTCATCGAAGAGATGTACGTCGCGCCGCTGATGGCCCGGGAGACGGAGATCGTCGCCTTCGGGGACACGCTCTACTCGGACAAGGGGCCGGTGGCTGGCGCCTTCCGTGCTCCGGCGAAGGTGCCGGAGCTGGAGGACGAGGACGCCCACCTGTCTCCCGAGGACGCGAACTCGCACTCGGAGGCGGCGATTGCCCGCTTCCTGCGCAGTGACCGCTCGCTGGCGGAGGCGGAGGGGCTGGGTTCGTGGGAGCAGCGGCACGAGGGCGCGGGCCCCGGGCCCGGGACTTCACGACCCACGGGTGAGGGTGGAACGCTGAATCTGGACGACGCGCGGGCCAAGGCCCGGGCGCTGCGCAACCCGCGAGATTGGGAGAAGAAATGACGACGCATTCACGACCCGAGCGCGTGGGGCAGGAAATCCAGGCGGCCATCGGCGCCCTGCTGACGCGCGGGGAATTGCGCGACCCGCGCATCGGCTTCATCACCATCACCGGCGTGAAGGTGTCGCCGGACCTGCGGGTGGCGAAGGTCTTCTATTCGATGCTGGGCACGGACCAGGAGAAGGCGGACACGCAGAAAGGCCTGGAAGCGGCCAAGGGCTTCGTGCGCCGCGAGGTGACGTCCGCGGTCAACCTGCGCGTGTCGCCGGAAATCTTCTTCGCCTTCGACGCGTCCGTGGGCGAGGGCGATAAGATCGACCGGCTCCTGCGCGAGGTGCGCGGCAAGGAAGGCTGGTAGGCCCCGCTTCATGGACGGCGTTCTCGTCATCGACAAGCCCCTGGGCCCCACGTCCTTCGACGTGGTCCGGCAGGTGCGCGGCCTGCTGAAGGTGAAGAAGGCGGGCCACACGGGCACGCTGGACCCCATGGCCACCGGTGTGCTGCCGGTGTGCCTGGGAGAGGCCACCAAGGTCGCCGGCATCATCACGGAGGGCGACAAGGCCTACGACGCCGTGGTGCGGCTGGGCGTGGAGACGGACACCCAGGACGCCCAGGGCAAGCCCACGGCGGAGGCCCCGGTGCCCCCGCTGACGGCACCGCTGCTGGAGGCGGCGCTCGCCCGGTTCCGGGGCACGTTCGACCAGGTGCCGCCCATGTACTCGGCGGTGAAGGTGGCCGGGAAGCGGCTCTACGAACTGGCACGCGCCGGGGAAGAGGTGGAGCGGGCCAGCCGCAGCGTCACCGTGCATGAGCTGGTGCTGCGCGACTTCTCCGCGGACCGGCTGACCCTGTCCGTGCGGTGCACCAAGGGGTTCTATGTGCGCACGCTGGCGTACGACCTGGGCCGCGCGCTGGGCTGCGGGGCGCACCTGGAGGCGCTCCGGCGCACCATGAGCGGCCCCTTCACGCTGGCGCGCGCGCTGCCCCTGGGGGACCTGGCGTCCCTGTCTCGCGAAGCGGTGGCCGGTCGGCTGGTGTCGCTGGCGGACGCGCTGACGGACCTGCCGGCGGTCCGGGTGACCGCGGACGAGGCCCGGCGGGTGTTGCACGGCGTCCCCGTGGAGGTCGCCCCCGTGCCCGGCCGGGTGCGGGTGCTGGGCCCGGATGACGCGCTGCTCGCCATGGCGGAAGTGGTGGGCGGACGGCTGCGTTACCAGCGGGTTTTCAACTGAGTGGCCACCCGCACCCATGACATCACCGTGAGCGTGGCCCCGGGCCTTCGCGGCGCCTTCGACGGGCGGCGCGAGCTGTCCCTGGGCGTACCCGCGACGGCGGGCATCGGCGACGTGGTGGAGGCGCTCCTGCGCTTGTATCCCCGTACCCGTCAGTTGTTGGCGGGTGATGGTGGCGAGGCGGGGGGCGCCTATCTGCACGTGGCCCTGGACGAGGCCTCGGCCCGGGAGCTCTCCCCGGGCGGAGGCGGAATTCCGGGCGGTTGCCGGTTGTACGTCTTCGCACTGTCCCGGCCCCCCAAGGGCGGACGGACAGTCGGCGAAGGTTGACCCCCCAGGGGGTGAAGCTTATAAGCGGCCCGCTCGTTAGAAGGACCATGAGGCCGGGTCTGTACCCCTCCGCGGACCCAGGCGGCACGAGCGGTCACCCCGGAGCGGGATTCAGGAAGAAGCCCATGTCGTTGCATCAGGAACGCAAGAGCGAGCTGGTCACGAAGTACCGCACCCACGAGTCCGACACCGGCTCGCCCGAGGTGCAGGTGGCGCTGCTGTCCGAGCGCATCAACATGCTCACCGAGCACTTCAAGACCCACAAGAAGGACCACCACTCCCGCCGCGGTCTGCTGAAGCTGGTCGGTCAGCGCCGCCGCATGCTGGACTACCTCAAGTCCAAGGACGTGGCGCGCTACAAGAAGCTCATCGAGGGCCTCGGCATCCGCAAGTAGTCCTCGAGCAGCACCCGGGGCGCTGGCACATCACCAGCGCCCCATGCATTTGGGCAGCACGTTTCACGGCGAAGGAGTGGGCGAGGGAGAGGTGGAGGCGGGCTCTTTTGGTTTCCGTTCAGACCGGCCGACCCGGAAGTCACGGGTGGGCGGGTGTGATCAGGGATCAAGAGGTCTGGTCCATCCCTCCGGCGCTCCGCAACGGAGCCCGTTTCCGCAGTACAGGCAGCGTTCGTCTGGCATGTGCCTGCTTCAGGCCCTGGCGACCGCTCAATCCCAGAGGGCCCCTTCCGGGCGGCTCCTGCCCCACGCACGTGGGCGGGCCGCGGCTGGCAAGGGTCCTCGCACGCGAAGCAGGCACAGAGGCCACACGACATGTTGAAGAAGAGCGTCAAGATTGGTGAGAACGAGCTGAGCATCGAGACGGGCCGCCTGGCCAAGCAGGCCGACGGTTCCGTGGTGGTCCGCTACGGCGACACCATGCTGCTCGTCACCGCGGTGAGCGCGCGGGAGAAGAAGGACATCGACTTCCTGCCCCTCACGGTGGAGTACCAGGAGAAGCTGTACTCGGCGGGCCGCATCCCGGGCAGCTACTTCAAGCGCGAGGGCCGCCTCACGGAGAAGGAGACGCTGGCCTCCCGCGTGGTGGACCGCTCCCTCCGTCCGCTGTTCCCGGAAGGCTACGCCTACGAGACGCAGGTCATCTCGTCCGTCATCTCCGCGGACCCGGAGAACGAGGGTGACATCCACGGCATCACCGGTGCCTCCGCGGCGCTGTGGGTGTCGGACATCCCGTTCAACGGCCCCATCGCGGGCATCCGCGTGGGCCGCGTGGGCGGTCAGTTCGTGGCCAACCCCACCGCCAAGCAGCGCGAGCAGAGCGACCTGGACCTCGTCATGGCGGTGAGCCGCGAGGCCATCGTGATGGTGGAGGGTGGCGCGGAAGAGGTCAGCGAGGCGGACATGGTGGCGGCGCTGGAGTTCGGCCGTCAGAACGCCCAGCCCGCGCTGGACATCCAGGACCAGCTGCGCACGGAGCTGAAGAAGCAGGTCCGCTCCTACGACAAGCCCGCCACCATCGACGAGGGCCTGCGCAACCAGGTCCGCGAGCTGGCGCTGGAGGGCGTGAAGGCCGGCTACGCCATCAAGGAGAAGGGCGCGCGCTACGAGGCGCTCTCCAAGACGAAGAAGGCGGCGGTCGCGGCGCTCAAGGAGAAGCTGGGCGCGGAGTTCACCCCGCAGGTGGAGAAGCACGCCAAGCAGGTCATCGAGGACCTGAAGTACGACCACATGCGTGAGCTCACCGTGAATGGTGGCCGCATCGGTGACCGTCCGCACAACGTGGTGCGCTCCATCACCAACGAGGTGGGCGTGCTGCCCCGCACGCACGGCAGCGCGGTCTTCACCCGCGGCGAGACGCAGGCGCTCGTGGTCGCCACGCTGGGCACCAGCGAGGACGAGCAGCGGCTGGAGCTGCTCAGCGGCCAGGCCTTCAAGCGCTTCATGCTGCACTACAACTTCCCGCCGTTCAGCGTGAACGAGACCAAGCCCCTGCGCGGCCCCGGCCGTCGCGAGGTCGGTCACGGCGCCCTGGCGGAGCGCGCGCTGCGCAACATGATTCCGGCCAGCGACTCGTTCCCGTACACCGTGCGTCTGGTGTCGGAGATCCTCGAGTCCAACGGCTCCTCGTCCATGGCCTCTGTGTGCGGTGGCACGCTGGCGCTGATGGACGCGGGCGTCCCCATCAAGGCGCCGGTGGCGGGCATCGCCATGGGCCTGGTGAAGGAGGGCGAGAAGATCGCCATCCTGTCCGACATCCTGGGTGACGAGGACCACCTGGGCGACATGGACTTCAAGGTCTGCGGCACGTCCAAGGGCATCACGTCCATCCAGATGGACATCAAGATCACCGGCCTCACCACGGAGATCATGAGCCGCGCGCTGGAGCAGGCGCGTCAGGGCCGCGTGCACATCCTTGCGGAGATGGCGAAGACGCTGGACGCGCCGCGCAAGGAGATCAGCCAGTTCGCGCCGCGCATCACGACCATCCAGATCCGTCCGGAGTTCATCAAGAACGTCATCGGGCCGGGCGGCAAGGTGATCAAGGACATCATCGCCCGCACGGGTGCCGCGATTAACATCGAGGACACCGGCCGCGTGGACATCGCCAGCGCGAACGGCGAGGCGGTGAAGGCGGCCATCGCGATGATCCAGGCGCTCACCCGCGAGGCGGAGATCGGGAAGATCTACACGGGCACCGTCCGGAAGATCGCCGAGTTCGGCGCCTTCGTGGAGCTGTTCCCGGGCACCGACGGCCTCATCCACATCTCCGAGCTGTCCGACAAGCGCGTGAAGAGCGTGTCGGACGTGCTGACCGAGGGCGACGAGGTGCTGGTGAAGGTCGTCAGCATCGACAAGACGGGCAAGATCCGCCTGTCGCGCAAGGAGGCCATGGCCGAGCGCACCGCCGCGCAGGGCACGCCCCCGGCCGCCGCCGCCCCGGCCGCCCCGACGCCGGACGCGAAGGCCTGAATCCGGCCCCCGTGTAGCGGCCCTCCGTGAGGAAGGCCGCGACCGGAAACGCCCCGTCTCCTCCCGCCTCCGGGCGCGAAGGGGCGGGGCGTTGTCATTGCGGGCCTGGGGGCTCTCCGCCCGGCGGCGGCGCACCGCTCGAACCTGTCCGACTGTCGGACAGGTTTGGCGCGCCCGAGGCGGGAGCCGGCGGTGTTTTCGTCCTGGAGGGGTGGAGGCTTAAAACCCCGGGAGGGCCTCCCGCGTTGATGGGGGACCGCCCTGGAGGCGCTGCATGCCGGTCCACCCATCCAGCTCCTCGGAGCCTTCGAGCAGCTTCCTCACGGACGTGTCCCGGTTCCTGGGGGCGTTCCGCTGGGCGTTCATGCCGCTGGGCCTGCTCGCGCTGGTCGCGGTGGGCGTGCACGCGGCGGCGGACACGCTGGATGACCGGTTGCTCACGGCTGTGGACCGGTTGGACTCCGCGTTCGATGCGTGGGTGGGCCAGTTCCCCGCGCTCGCTTCCATGGTGGATTGGGTGTCGCTGGAGACGCGCACCCGGCTGGCTCGGGGCCTGGCTTTGGCCTGGGAGCTGGCGGCGGACCTGCTCCTGGCGCTACCGGCGCTCGGCTATCGCGAGACCGAGGCGGCCCGGCCCGTGGAGCCCTGGCGTCCGGTGACGGCGTCCGCTTCGGAGGCCTCGTCGTGGAAGGCGCTGCTGCGGCGCTGTCTGCGGCGGCCCACTCCGATGCGGTGGGTGCGGCCGCTGGCCACCGCGGGCGTGGTGCTCGCGGGCGCATGCACGGTGGCCCGGCTCGTCCAGGGCACGGTGTACCTGTCGTGGCGGCCGCTGTTCGGCGACGTCGCCGCGGACTGGGCGGCCCGGGGGCTGGCGGTGGCGGCGCTGCTCGGGGTGAGCGTGTCGCTGGGCTGGCGTGCGGTGCTGCGCAACCTCCAGCACGCGGACGCGGCGTGTGAGGCGGTGGGCTCGCGGCGGGCGTGGACTCGCGGGCTCTTGGGCTGCCTCATGGTGGCGCCCCTGGGATTGGCGGCGGCTTGGGACGCGGCACCGGTGCTGTCCTTCCTTCGCTGAGGCCCTGACGCATGTTCGCTCGACGCGCCCGGGGACTCTTGGACTTCACCTTCGCGCTGCTCTGCGTCTGGTGCGCGTACCACCACACGCCCGCGGGCGCGCTCTTGCGTCGCGCTGGCGCCTGGGCCTTCAACACGCGCACCACGGCCCGGCCGCTGCTCGCGTACTACGACGGCGTGAGCGGGACGGCCGTGCCCGTGCCGGACGCGCTGCCCGCCGCGCTGCTCACCCGCGTGCCCACGAGCGCGGAGGCGCTGGCGTGGGGGACGCACGCGGCGCTGAAGGCCCTGGAGCCGAAGGCCCGCGAGCCCTCGCTCGCGCTGGCTCGTGAGCTGGGCATCGCTCCGGAGACGCTGGTGGATCCAGCGAAGGGACCGGCGGCGACGCGGCGGATGCTGGACGCGCTCGCCACGGACTTCCCGTCGGAGGAGGCGCGGGTGACGGCGGTGTTCGCCGGGCGGGTGCCCGCGCGCTTCGCGCTGGAGCGGGTGAACGCGGAGGGTGGGGCACTCAGCCTGGAGCGCCTGGCGAAGCAGCTGCCCCCCGGCTTCGAGGGCTCCTCCGTGGGCGCCGCTCAGGCGCTGGCTCTGTCCACTGCTCTGATGCTCGGGTGGCCGGTGCCGGAGAGCGCCCCGGTGACGAGCCCCTTCGGCTACCGCGTCCACCCCACGCTGCGCACGCGCCGGATGCACACGGGAGTGGACCTGGCGGTGCGCTCGGGCACGACGGTGACGGCGGTGGCCGCGGGCGTGGTGCGCCGCGCGAGCGAGGACTCCGTCAACGGCCGCGTGCTGGTGCTGGACCACGGGCGGGGTGTGACGACGGCGTACTGTCACAACTCGGAGCTGCTGGTGAAGGCGGGCACGCGGGTGGAGAAGGGGCAGGCCATCGCGCTGTCGGGCAGTACCGGCCGGTCCACCGGGCCACACCTGCATTACCAGCTGGAGCTGGCCGCTCGGCCGGTGGACCCGTTCGGGTTCCGCACCGCGCTGCGCATGGCGGACGGCGCGACCGAGCTGTGACAGGCCGGCCACACGACCCGTGACGTCGCCGCCAGGAAGTAGAGGGGGGCCGGGGTGCGTGTTACGGCGGAGGGCATGGACCCCTCGCTGACCGTCCCCGTGCGCCGGGTGCGCTCGCATCCGGACCCGCTGCCCCTGCCGCGCCATGAGACGGAGCTGGCCGCCGGGCTGGACCTTCGGGCGGACATCGATGGCGAGCGGGTGCTCCAGCCCTTGGAGCGGATGGCCGTCCCCACCGGGCTGGCCTTCGCGCTGCCTCCGGGCTTCGAGGGCCAGGTGCGACCCCGCTCGGGGCTGGCGCTCCGGCACGGGGTGACGTGCCTCAACTCCCCCGGGACGGTGGACGCGGACTACCGGGGGGAGGTGCAGGTGCTGCTCGTGAACCTGTCCAACACTCCCTTCACCCTGCGTCGGGGCGACCGGGTGGCCCAGCTGGTGGTGGCCCCCGTGACGGCCACAGTCCTGCGGGAGGTGGAGGTGCTGGAGGTGACTTCCCGGGGGGACGGAGGTTTCGGGTCCACCGGCCGCTAGGGCCCGGCGCGCAACGTCGTTCCTCAACGGCCTCGGAGCGGGCAGAATGGAGCCCCCCGGTCGTCCACCGGGGGGGTCGCCCCCCCGCGGCCCCGTTCCGGAGTTTCACTGCTTTGCTCTGCTACCGCTGCGGCAGCCATGTCCCTGATACGAGTGAAACCTGCGCCACGTGTGGCCAGAAGTTCGACGCGGCCGCGCGTCAGGCAGCGGGGGCGGCGCGCAAGCGAGGCACGGAAGGCGCGCCGTACAAGCCGGGCGACGTCGTCGCTGACCGTTACGCCATCCAGGAAGTCGTAGGGGCGGGGCCTCTGGGCTTCGTCTTCCGCGCGCAGGACCAGGCCATTGACGTGGAGGTGGCGCTGAAGGTCATCCAGCCCCGGCTGGTGCAGCAGCCGGAGGAGCGCACGCAGTTCGCGCTGTCCATGCGGGTGGGCAAGAAGCTCAACCACCCCAACCTGGTGCGCGTGTACGAGGAGGGCGTGGACGGGGACCGGCCCTTCTTCACCATGCAGCTGCTGGAAGGGCTCTCGCTGCGCCGGATGATGGAGCAGCGCGCGGCGAAGGGGCAGCTGTTCACGCTGAAGGAAGTGGAGCCGCTGCTGGCGCAGATGGCGGCGGCGCTGGACGGGGCGCACCGCTTCGGGCCGCACTCGGACGTGAAGCCGGAGAACGTCTTCGTCCTGCCGGACCTGTTGAAGGTATCGGACTACGGGCTGGGGCTCGCGGTGCCGCACCTGCCCTTCGTGCAGGCGCAGAAGGGGCACCGGGCGGCGGCGTACATCGCCCCCGAGTACGTGAATGGCGCGGAGCTGGACACGCGCATGGACGTGTACTCGTTGGGCGTGTTGATGGGGGAGATGGTGACGGGCCTCCTGCCGGAGGACGGCGGAGTTCCCGAGGTGTCGGTGCGGCATCCGGACCTGCCGCCCGCGTTCGAGTCCCTCTACCGGCGCGCGCTCAACGTGAACCCGCTGGCCCGTCCGAAGTCGGGCGGTGATCTGCACGCGGAGTTCGCGGCGCTGGTGCATCGGCACCCGGCCGCGGCGTCGAGGCAGCGCGCGATGCCCGCGTCGGGCGCACTGCCGCCGTCCGCGGTGGCCGCGCGCGCGGCGAACAAGCCGCTGCCGCCGGTGCCCACGGGCATGATGCCGGTGGCGAGCGCGCCCACGCCGGCCGCGCCCATCCCGGCGGTGGACGACTCGCCTCCGCCGGATGCGACGCAGCCGCTGGACGCGGCGACGCTGGCGGCCATCCTGGGCTCGAACGCGCAGGCGCTGGACTACATCACGGGGCCGGAAGCGCGCTCCGTGTCCGACGCGGCGACGCAGCAGGAGATGCGCGCGGTGGCGCCGGCGGGCCGCAAGGGTGCGGAGGCGGCGGCGCAGGACCCTCGGCTCCTGGGGCAGGCCCCCGACGGGGCGACGCAGCAGGAGGTCCGTGCGGCTTCGCGCCCGGCGGATGAACCGCGCGCGGCTCCGGCCAAGGCCGCCGAGCCGGTGATGCGCATCTTCGCGAAGGCGGAGGAGCCGTCGTTCCCGGCGGATCCTCGCGGCGCCCGCTCCGCGGAGGGCGCGTCCGAGGCGCGGTCCGCTGCCCGTGGAGGCGGTGAGTCCTCTTCCAGCGACGGGCGCTCCAATGGTCGGGGTGAAGCCGCCGTGGGCGAGGGGCGCTCCGGTCGCGGTGAAGCCTCGTCGGGCGACCTTCGCTCCAACGGTCGGGGTGAAGCGTCCGGCGACGGGCGCTCCGGTCGCGGTGAAGCCTCGTCCGGCGATGGACGCTCGGGTCGCGGCGAATCGTCCAGTGACGGGCGCTCCGGTCGCGGCGAGTCCTCCTCGGGCAACCTCGGGTCCAACGGTCGCGGTGAAGCTGCATCGGGCGAGGGCCGCTCCAACGGCCGTGGCGAGGCCGCCGCTGGCGACGCGCGCTCCAATGGTCGCGGTGAAGCCGCCCTGAGTGACGAGCGCTCCGGTCGCGGTGAGTCCTCGTCGGGCGGCGGACGCTCCGGTCGCGGCGGTGAGGCGTCCTCCGACAGCCGGTCCAGCAATCGCAACGCGGATGCATCCGCCACGGAGTCACGGTCCGGCCGTAACTCCGACGACGACGAACCCTCGGAGTCCCGTTCCTCCAGCCGCGGTGGCCGCAACCCTCGAGCCTCGGGCGCGGTGTCGTCGGTGAACTCGCGCGGCTCGGACCCCTCGGGTCCCCGCGCCCCGCGAGCCTCGGCGGCCCAGGGCGCGGTCCGCGCTTCTGGCGTTCACGGCGAGAACTCCACGGGCGGCCGCTCGCGCAAGGGCGAACCCCCGCCGGAAGTGTCGGGTGTCCGCTCCTCGGCGCGCCGGCTGCCGCCTTCCACCTCCGGCCTGCACACGCTTCCCACGACGCGGGCCACGCAGGCGAAGCCGGTCCGCTCCGGCCCCAGTTCGATGGTGTGGATGATCATCCTCGCGGTTGCCGGCATCGCGCTGGGCGCGGGCGGTGGCTACCTCTACCTGCGCCTGCGCCAGGCCCAGGCCGCGAAGAACAGCCCCACGCCCGCTACGCCCGGGACCGCCGCCGCGGGGGACGGCATCCTGGCCACGGGCTCCTGTCCGGCTGGCATGCGCCTGGTGAGCGGCGGCAGCTTCAAGATGGGCTCGTCCCCGGAGGACCTGCAGGCGTCCGGCTCCTCCGACGAAATGCCCATGGCCAGCGTCACGGTGAACTCGTTCTGCGTCGACGAATTCGAGTTTCCCAACCAGGCCGGCCGCAAGCCCCGCGTCTCCGCGACGTGGCTCGACGCGAAGGCCGCCTGCGAAGGACTCGGCAAGCGGCTGTGCTCGGAGGAGGAGTGGGAGAAGGCCTGCAAGGGCCCTGGCAACGCGCGCTTCTCCACCGGCGAAGAGCAGGTCCAGACGGCCTGCAACACCGGCACGACGGATGCGACCGCGACGCACACCCTGGCGCAGTCCGGAGCCCAACATGCCTGCCACTCCGGCTACGGCGTGGCGGACCTCTCCGGCAACGTCGCCGAGTGGACCGCCTCCAAGTCCCCCAACTCCAACCCCAACGCCGAGGAGCTGCTCATCAAGGGCGGCGCCTTCGACACGGCCGGCGACACTGCCCGCTGCTCCGCGCGCCGCCGGAGTGCTCCGACGTTGAAGGCCGCGAACGTGGGCTTCCGCTGCTGCCAAGACGCGCCGTGATGACGACGCTCCGGAGGCTCGCGCTCCTCACGCTCCTCCTGCCCGTCGTCGCCCTCGCGCAGGCGTCATCGCGCAGTCCTGTCCGGCCTCGCGTGGTGGCCGTGAAGTCCTCAATCCTGGCGCCGTACGCCTCCTTCCTCGCCGGCTTCACGTCCGAGGCCCGCGCGGACGTCACCGAGCTGACCCTGGAGGAAAGCCCCACGGAGGCCGCGCGCGTCTTCAAGTCGCTGGCCGCGCAGAAGCCCGCGCTGGTGCTCGCCCTGGGGCCGCTGGCCGCCAACGCCGCGCGCCGCTCGCTGGGCGAGGACGTGCCCGTGCTCTTCGCCATGGTGCCGTACCACGAGAAGTACGGCCTGGAGGCTTCCAACGTCACCGGCATCGCGCTCACCAGTGACTTCGGGCCGGAGCTGGCCGCGCTCAAGGCCGTGGCTCCCGGCGCGAAGCGCGTGGGCATCCTGCATGACCCGCGCTCCTCGGCGGGCGCGGTGGCGCAGGCCCGCTCCGCTGGCGCTGGCCTGGGGCTCACCATCGTCCCGCTGGCCGTGGAGGCGCAGGAGCGCGTGGGCGAGGTGCTGGAGGGCGCGGCGGGGAAGGTCGACGGCCTCCTGATGGTTGCGGACAAGACCGTGGGCAACGCTTCCGTCGTCCAGGCGCTCATCGCCTTCAGTGCCTCTCGCAAGGTGCCGCTGGTGGCGCTCACGGCCAGCCAGGTGAAGGAGGGCGCGACGCTGGCCCTCTCGCCGGCCCCGCTGGCGCTCGGTCAGCAGGCGGGGAGGCTGGCGAATCGCATCATCCTCGAGAAGGTCGACCCCGGCGCGCTGGCGGTGGCGCGGCCCGAAGGCCTGGACCTCTCGTTCAACGTCACCGCCGCGAAGAAGTCAGGTCCGTCCTGTGACGTCGCGCTGGAAGTGCTCCGGTTCGCGGCGCGCCGGGACTTTGCCGTGAAGGTCTACGAGTGATTCCACGCTACAGCCGTCCCGAAATGGCCTCCCTCTGGTCCGACGTCGCCCGCTACCGCCGCTGGCGCGACGTGGAGCTCGCCGCGCTGGAGGGCATGGTCGCGCAAGGCCTCGCTCCCAAGGATGCGCTGGCGGACTGCCTCGCCCGCGCCGGTGACTTCACCGAAGCGGACGCCGCGCGCATCGAGGAGATTGAGCGCACCACCAAGCACGACGTCATCGCCTTCCTCACCTTCGTGGAGGAGCGCGTGGGCCCCAGCGCCCGCTGGCTGCACCTGGGCATGACGTCGTCGGACGTGCTGGACACGTCGCTGGGCCTCACCCTGCGCGACTCCGTGGACCTGCTCCTGAAGGGCATGGACCGCGTGATGGCCGCGGTGGAGAAGCGCGCCTTCGAGCACAAGCACACGCTGCAGATGGGCCGCAGCCACGGCATCCACGCGGAGCCCATCACCTTCGGGCACAAGCTGGCCATCTGGTACGACGAGCTGCGGCGGGGCCGCACGCGCCTTCAGCACGCGCGAGACACCATCGCCGTGGGCAAGATTTCCGGCGCGGTGGGCACGTTCGCGCACCTGCCGCCGTCCGTGGAGGAGCACGTCTGCCAGAAGCTGGGCCTCACGCCCGCGCCCGCCTCCAGCCAGGTGGTGCAGCGCGACCGGCACGCGGAGTTCTTCACCGCCATCGCCCTCGTCGGCGCGAGCCTGGAGAAGTTCGCCGTCGAAATCCGCCACCTCCAGCGCACGGAGGTGCGCGAGGCGGAGGAGCCCTTCACGCCGGGACAGAAGGGGAGCAGCGCCATGCCGCACAAGCGCAACCCCATCCTGTCGGAGAACCTCACGGGCCTGGCGCGCTTGCTTCGCGGCTACGCGGTGAGCGCCATGGAGGACGTGGCGCTGTGGCATGAGCGGGACATCTCGCACTCGTCGGTGGAGCGCGTGATTGGTCCGGACGCCACCGTCCTGCTGGACTTCATGCTCCACCGCTTCGCGGGCCTGGTGGAGAACATGCGCGTCTACCCGGAGCAGATGAAGAAGAACCTGGACCTGCTGGGCGGCGTGGTGAACTCGCAGCGCCTGCTGCTGGAGCTCGCGCGCAAGGGCATGGACCGGCAGGCCGCGTACGTCGTCGTCCAGCGCAACGCGATGAGGATGTTCGAGGAGGGCGTGGACTTCCGGCAGGCCCTGCTGAACGACGCGGACCTGCTCAAGATGATGACGCCCGAGGAGGTCTCCGACTGCTTCTCCCCGGGCTACCACACGCGCCAGATGGACGCGGTGTTCCAGCGCGTCTTCGGCCGCGCCAGCTGAAGCGCCGCGCGGCCTCGGGCGAGGGGCTTACAGGTAGCCCTTCGCCCGCAGGTGCTCTTCGATGCGCGCATGCACGTCCCCGGGCGTCAGCACCAGGGACGTGCCGGTGATGCGCTCGTAGGCGGCCACGTACTTGGTGGCCAGGTCCACGCGCACGTCATCCGGGATGGCGGGCAGCGCGCCGTGGCCGGAGAAGTTCCGCTCGCGGATGAGCCACTGGCGGATGTTCTCCTTGTCCAACATCTTCTGGTCCTCGCCCTTGGCGAAGCGCGCTTCGTACTCGTCCGCCACCCAGTAGCGGCTGGAGTCCGGGGTGTGCATCTCGTCGATGACGTAGAGCTCGTCGCCCACCTTCCCGAACTCGTACTTCGTATCCACCAGGATGAGGCCGCGCGTGCGCGCCCACTTCTGGCCCTCCTGGAACAGACCCCGGGCGGCCTCCGTGATGCGGGCCCAGTCGCGCGGCGTGGCCAGCCCGCGCGCAAGAATCTCCGCCTCGGAGATGGGCTCGTCGTGCTTGCCGTACTCGGCCTTGGTGGACGGCGTGAGGATGGGCGCTTCGAACGCGCTGTCCTTGCGGAGGCCTTCCGCGAAGGGCACCCCGTAGGCGGTGTGCGTGCCCTTCTCGTAGTCACGCCACAGGCTGCCCGTGAGGTAGCCGCGCACCACCACCTCCACGGAGTAGGGCTGGCAGGCTCGCGCCACGGTGACGTTCGCGTCGGGCACGTCCAGCACGTGGTTGGGGACGATGTGCTTCGTGCGGTCGAACCAGAAGGCCGCCAGGCGGTTGAGCACCTCGCCCTTGAAGGGGATGGTGGTGAGCACGTGGTCGAACGCGGAGAGGCGGTCGCTCGTCACGAGGATGAGCGTGTCGCCCTTGCGGTACGTGTCGCGAACCTTGCCCTTGTAGGGCGTGCCGAGCGACGGCAGGTCCGTCTGGCGAAGCGTGTGGGTGAGTTGCGCGTGGAGGGCGGAGGTGTTCACGTCGGAGGCGCCTCGCGGCCCCGGCCACTGACCGCCGGGAAGGGGCGGGAGCGGGGCCAGCTCATGAGGCGCGCGACTCTACTGGAGGCCCGCCGTCATGGAAGCAGGACCGTAGGCCGTTGCCAGGTAGAGGAACGCCGGGTTGATGCGCAGGATGCCGTCCACGTAGGCGACCGCGTACGGCGCGCCCGCGGCCCGGTCCACCCGCACCGCGCCCTCCGGCTGGATGCCCCAGAGTGCCAGCAGCGTGCGCGCCACCAGCTCCGCGGCCTCGCGCTCCGACAGGCCCTGCAGGCTCTCCCGCCGGTCCTCCGGCCAACGGTCGCCCGTCCGCGCGTCGAAGACGAACTGGAGGCCGCTGCCCGCGTCCGGCGGCTGGAGCAGGTCCGCGCGGGGCTCGAAGCCCGGCGCCGCGACGAACTCGTTGCCCTGGATGATGGGGAAGAGCGCCACGCCCTGCGCGGACTGCCCGGCCTGCTGCTCCGACTGGCGGGCGATGTCCCGGAAGAGCTCCAGGCGGACGGACGGGGACTCGAACTCCACCACCTCTGGCGAGCTGCTCAGCGCCTGCCGCGCCGTGAGCGAGGAGCGCACGGGCGCACCCGTGCCATCACACGCGGTGGTGAGCAGGGACAGCGACAGGAGCAGGCCAGGGACCCAGCGACGCATCAACGGGAATATACCGATCACGCCGACGCACCACCAGCTAAACTCCGGTGCATGCGACCAGGTGCGGAGCTGACTGTCGTCCTTCATCAGACCCGTTCACCCGACAACCTCGGTGCTGTCTGCCGGGTCATGGCGAACTTCGGTTTCGAACGTCTCATCCTCTCGGAGCCCGTGGTCCAGGACTTCAGCCTGGCGGAGCGGATGGCCGTGAAGAGCGGCCACATCCTTTCGGGGATGCGCGTCGCACCCACCCTGGCGGAGGCCCTGGAGGACTGTGTGTACGTGGTGGGCACCACGTCGCGCACCCAGGTGGTGAAGCGCGCCCCCCTGACGCCGGAGGACGCGGCGCGGCGGCTGGCGGAGGAGAGCACGCGGGGGCGGGTGGCGCTCCTGTTCGGCGGGGAGCAGCGCGGGCTGTCCGACGAGGACCTCACCCACTGCCAGGACCTGCTCGTCATCCCCACGTCGGACGTGCAGCCGTCCATGAACCTGGCGCAGTCCTCCGCGGTGCTGCTGTACCTCTGCCACCGGCAGGGGCTCACGTCAGCGCCCGTGCTGCCTCAGGAGGAGGAGGCCGGCGCGCGGCTGGGGACGCTCAACGCGCTGAGCGGGCGCATGCGCGCGGCGATGCTGGCGGCGGACTTCCTCAACCCGGAGGCGCCGCAGCACGTGCTGCACGAACTGGAGCGGACGTTGATGCGTGCGCGGTTGACCCAGCGAGAGGCGGAGCTGTGGCTCAACGCCTTCAAGCATCTGGGCCGCGCGGTGGCGCCGGGGACTCCCCGCGAGTGAGGCGGGGGGCCGGCGCCACGCGAACAGCCGGGGCGACTTAAGCCGCCGCTTCCTTCTTGTAGGTCTCGGCGAAGTGCTTCTCGCACAGACCGGCCTTGGGGCCGACCTTGGCGCGGCACTCCGGCTTGGAGCACACGCGGTAGCGCGTGTGGGGCAGCTCGCCCTGGCGCCACTTCTTGAAGTGGAAGAAGCAGTAGCTCTTGGCGCGGTAGGGGCGCTTGCAGCCCTCCACGGTGCACGCCTTCTTGCCGTTGCCCTTGGCGGTGCGCGGCCAATGGGTGGGCTTCGTCGTCTGGGTGGCCTCGGCCATGGTACGGACTCTCCTGCGAATCGATGCTTGGAAGACCCGTGACGCCACCCGGGGGTGGATCCGCCACGATGTGAAGGCGGACGGTGTATCGCCGGGTTTCGCGGAACGCAAGGAGCCTGGAGACCCGCCAGGGCCCTGGAGGCCCCATCCGTCAGGGGGCGGCCAGGCCGTCCTCGGCCTTGGGAATGCCTCCGGACCGTCCGGATTGGGTGCGCGGCACCGGGGAGAGCAACTCCTCCAGCACGGAGCGGGCGCCGGCTGCGCGCTCGCCTGGCGTGCCACCCGAGGCCAGCGTGGACGGCGCCGACTCCACCAGGGGCAGGTCCTCCAGCTTCACCTTCAGTGTCACGGGGCGGCCCAGCCGGCGCAGCTGCAGCCGGATGTGCTGGCCCACGCCGCGCGCGGCCACCTGCCAGCGCAGCGTGTGCGCCCGCGCCACGGACAGCCGGTCCATGTTCAGGATGACGTCCCCGGTGCGCAGGCCCGCGCGGGCGGCGGGGCCGTCCTCCACCACGTCCGTCACCACCACGCCCCGGCCTCGCGGGTTCAGGTTGAACGCCTGCGCCACCTCCGGGGAGAAGTCCTGCACGCTGATGCCCATCCACCCGCGGCGCATGCGCCCGTGGGCCTTGAGCTGCGGAATCACCGTCTTCGCGATGTCGATGGGGATGGCGAACCCGATGCCCTGGCCGGACACGTTGACGGCGTTGGCCACCGCCACCACGTCGCCGTGCAAGTCGAGCACCGGCCCGCCGGAGTTGCCCGGGTTGATGGAGGCGTCCATCTGCAGGTAGTCGAAGTCGCCGTCGCGGCCGTTGGGGGTCACGTCCGTGCGGCCCACGTAGCTCACCACGCCCACCGTCACGGAGTGCGCCAGGCCGAACGGGTTGCCGATGACGACCACCCAGTCCGCGATGCCCACGTGGGACGCGGACGCGAGCTTCAGCACCGGCAGCTTCCGGGGCGCGTCCACCTTGAGGAGCGCGCAGTCCGTGCGCTCGTCCTCGCCCACCACCGTGGCGGGGAACTCCTCCACGTAGCCGTTGGCGCTGCGGATGGAGATGGTGACCTCCGAGGCCCCGTCCACCACGTGCGCGCTGGTGAGGATGTAGCCGTCCGGATGGATGATGAACCCGGAGCCGATGCCGCGCTGGGGCTCCTCGCCCGGAGCCACCTCCGCGAGGTCCTGGCGCGTGGTGATGGACACCACGGCCGGCATCGCCTTGCGGGCCACTTCACTGATGTTGGAGTGCTGCCGGGAGACGGCGCGGTTCTGCGCCTCCAGCCACAACTTGCCGGGCGTGCGTGCCGCGGCGCTGCCCGCTGTCCCCAGCGCGCACGCCAGCACCGCCACCCTGATGCCGCCCCCGAACCGCGACC